>JAZKYA010000001.1:0-1505 GCA_045611945.1 Faecousia sp.
CCCTTAAAACCGGAGGAATGTGACAAGTCCATCGCTATGGCCAAGGACTTTTTCGCAAAGTATTTCCCCGAATTTCATTGGAAAGTATTTACCTGTCACTCTTGGCTTCTGGATGACACGCTGGAGCAGCTTTTGCCCAGCAACAGCAACATTCTCAAATTTCAAAGGCGCTTTACCATCGTAGAGAAAAGACGCTCCGATGATATTCTTGGTTTTGTCTTCCGTTGGCAGACCAGCCGTGGACAAGTTAAGAACCGCGTTGCCGACACCAGCTTTGCCCAAGCTGTAAAGACGCACATTCGCAAAAACGGAGATTTTTATTCCGTCCTTGGTTATATTCCCAGAGATATTTGACGATTTTTATAAAAGCAAAACCACCAGCAGTAAGCAGTAATGCAAGCCCTGTCGGTGGTTCTTTTTTATGCTCTAATTATAATCCCCGTACGCATCAACTGCACGTTTGATTACATCTAACAGTGACTGTTCCGGCATCTGTGTCAGATTCGGTGATTCCGGGAAATAGGAAATGCTTTCCGCGTCAATACCAAAAAGTGTCCGCAGCCATACGCAACTCACTAAATACCTCCCATAGTCAAAGGATAAATGAAAGCCGTCACGGCACAAAGACTTTCCGCCTCTGCAATAAGCAAATTCCGGCAGTTTGCGCGCCTGCTGGAGCACCGTTCCGGAGGGAATCAATTTCAAATTATATTTCTCCGCCATAGCAGTGTAGCAATTATGCAGCTGCATATACATTGTCTGCTGGTCTCTGTTATAGCGCATAAAGCTACCGTGAACACTGTCAATCTCGTAAGCCCAAGTCTCTTGCAGGCAAAGCTGCGCCCCGGGAAGTTTCTCTCTAAGGATTTCAATTATTTTTCCCAAAAACGGTTCATAGCTGCAAATCCAACCACTGTCACCACTCGCCTGCTGTGTAACGATATAGTCCCATTGCTCCGCCCCCAGCATCTCATGGATGGACACCATCCGTTCTGTTTTGATGCCGTTAACTTGGTACAGATACGCCTTTTCCTCAGTCTCTAAATTACGGAAATGGCGTTCCAAGGGGCAGCTTCCAATAAACAAATTAACGATTTTCAAATCTATGCCCACCGACGCAGCCATCTGATGCAAATAATGGGCCGCATCCTCCGAAAAGCTATTGCCAATGATCAGTATTTTTACCTCTTTCATCTCTATATCCTTTCTCCCCTCTCTCCCTTTGGCTCACATAGCCAAACAAGCGGCTGCTGTACCAAGAAATTGGAAATGCATCCTCAAATCTAAATTCACTAGTATGGGTTTCCTGCGTATCCTGAACAAAAATATCCCAAATTGTTTTTGTGCTGTAACCGTGATTCACAGCAAATACGGCAAGGTCAGAATTGTCATTGATGTACAAAGGAACACCCAATCCACCGATTCCAGCGTAGTGTCCAAAGCACTCTGTTCTTGCTCCATTTATGTTTCGGACAGCTGTGGTAGCGCCTCTTCCCTCCCATGAT
>JAZKYA010000002.1:0-3086 GCA_045611945.1 Faecousia sp.
AAATACTGGAGCGTTTCACCGGAAACCGCAATGAATTTGCCGCGTTAAATGACCTGTATAATACATATACAGAAGCGAAAAATAATCTTATTGCCTGGAACAATCCCAGTATGGTTCCCAATTTGTCCTTCCAGCTTTTGATTGCAGATCCCAACCGAGCATTTTCTGACGCAAATTATGCATCCTCCTTTGACCGGAATTTTGTAACGACCAAAGAGTTTTCCGCCATTCTTACTTCCCTTTACGAAAACGGCTACATATTGGTAAATCTTGATGATATTGTAGAAGTTACCCCCACCGGATATAACGCAAAGACACTTTACCTCCCTGCCGGCAAAAAGCCGCTTTTGCTGACCCAGACCAATGTCAATTACAGCCTGTATTTGGTGGACAGCGACGGTGATATGGTTGCCGATAAAGGCGGCAGCGGTTTTGCCAGCCGATTGGTACTGGACGAGCACGGAAATATTACCTGCGAAATGGTGGATGCCAACGGCAATTTGGTCCAGGGCGCATTTGATCTTGTCCCTATTTTGGACGACTTTGTAAAATCCCACCCGGATTTCTCCTACAAAGGCGCAAAGGCCACATTGGCGCTGACCGGGTATAACGGTCTGTTTGGCTACCGCACCCATAGCGCAGCCAAGGAAAAGCTGGGCGATGCAGTTTACGCCCAGGAGATTGCCGGTGCCAAGGCAATTGCGAATGCACTAAAGGAAAACGGCTATTCCTTTGGCTGCTACACCTACCGAAATACCGGATATGGCAGTCGCAATTTAAGCGAAATTGAAGCAGACTTAAATCTTTGGCAAGCTGAGGTTACTCCCATTTTGGGGCAATTGGACACTTTTGTATTTGCCCAAAACAGCGATATTGCTGCAGAAAAGAGCAGTTATTCGGGAGAAAAATACCAGCTTCTTTCACAGGCAGGCTTCCAGCGTTTCCTGGGCTTTTCTACCGGGGGTTCGCCTTGGGCTACTCTGACAGAGGATTATATGCGCATGGGACGACTGATGGTCAGTGGTGATAATATTCGCAACAACGCTTCTTGGTTTGAAGGCATTTTCGATTGCACAAACCTTTTAAATCGATAAAAATATCGGCAGGATCTTTCCTGCCGATTTTTTCATTTTTCACCTCGAAGCTCAATAATCTGGTCACGCAAAATAGCAGCGTATTCGTATTCCATCATACGGGCAGCTTCCTTCATCTGCTTTTCCAAACGAGCAATTTCTTTTTCCTTTTCTGCCTTTGTCAGCTTGATGCCGGCTTTTCCCTTTCGCTCTGCTGTGGGAGAAGAAATTTCAATCAGATCCCGGACAGATTTAATTATGGTCTTGGGAACAATGCCGTTTTTCTCATTGTAGGCATTTTGGATCTCTCTGCGACGGGAAGTGGTGTCAATGGCCGCCTGCATAGAAGGCGTTACGGCATCTGCATACATAATCACCTTGCCCTCTGCATTTCGGGCAGCACGGCCGATGGTCTGAATCAGGCTGGTTTCAGAACGAAGGAAACCTTCCTTATCTGCATCTAAAATAGCAACTAAACTGACCTCAGGCAGATCCAAGCCTTCACGAAGCAAATTGATGCCAACCAAAACATCAAATTTTGCCATACGCAAGTCACGAATGATCTCCATTCGTTCCATCGCACCGATATCAGCGTGCATATAGCGAACACGAATGCCCATTTTTTGGAGGTAAACCGTCAGATCCTCTGCCATTTTCTTGGTCAGGGTAGTCACCAACACACGCTCATTCTTTGCAGCACGAGCGTTGATTTCTCCGATCAAATCGTCAATTTGCCCCTCAATAGGTCGCACCTCTACAACAGGATCAAGCAGGCCTGTGGGTCGAATGACCTGCTCCACGGTCTGCTCCGAACGGGTAAGTTCGTATTCTCCCGGAGTAGCAGAAACATAGATGCGCTGATGGATCTTTTGCGTAAATTCATCGAAATTCAACGGACGGTTATCGTAGGCAGAGGGCAGTCTGAAACCGTAGTTTACAAGGGCGTCCTTGCGGCTGCGGTCACCTGCATACATAGCTCTTGTTTGGGGCAACGTAACGTGACTCTCGTCCACAAACAGGAGAAAATCATCGGGGAAATAATCCAGCAGCGTTGTGGGCGGTGTGCCTGGCTGCCTTCCCTGAATAACACGAGAGTAATTTTCAATGCCGGTGCAAAAACCGATTTCCGTCAGCATCTCCAAATCGTAATTGGTGCGTTGCGCAATTCTCTGAGCTTCGATGAGCTTATCCTGAGATCGGAAAAATTCTACCTGCTGATCGCACTCTTTGCGAATCTCCGCCATTGCCCGTTCCAACTTTTCCCGTGAAGCAACATAATGGCTTGCAGGATAGATGGCAATGTGGTCAATATACCGCTCCACCACGCCCGTTACAGCGTTTACCTCGGAAATGCGGTCGATTTCATCGCCAAAAAATTCCACACGAATTGCCTTGCCTGTCCAATAGGCAGGATAGACCTCCAGCGTATCGCCACGGACACGGAACTTATTTCTGGAAAAGTCGATGTCGTTGCGCTCGTAGCGGATTTCTGCCAATTTTGCAAGTACCTCGTCCATAGGCTTTTCCTGCCCTGTCCGGAGGGAAATGACCATACTTTTATAATCGATTGGGTCTCCCAAGCCATAAAGGCAGCTCACAGAGGACACAACAATTACGTCCCGGCGTTCAAAAAGCGCAGAGGTGGCGCTGTGGCGCAGGCGGTCAATTTCTTCGTTGACAGCGGAATCCTTTTCGATGTAGGTATCGGTGTGGGCGATGTAAGCCTCCGGCTGGTAGTAGTCGTAGTAGGACACGAAATACTCCACCGCATTGTCTGGGAAGAACTCCCGAAACTCTGAGCAGAGCTGGGCGGCAAGGGTCTTATTGTGGGCAAGCACCAAGGTGGGGCGGTTGGCATTGGCAATAATATTTGCCATTGTAAATGTCTTACCGGAACCGGTAACGCCAAGCAGCACCTGCTCCTGCATACCGCTATTTAAGCCGTCTGTCAACTTTTGGATCGCCTCAGGCTGATCGCCCGTGGGCTTATACTCCGAATTGAGCCTAAATTTG
>JAZKYA010000003.1:0-3062 GCA_045611945.1 Faecousia sp.
TACTGATCGAGGGATACCTGGAAGCATCCTACCCGTCTTCCACAACGCTGCTTGTGCTGTGTGTCATGCCAACCGCTATGATGCAGCTGCGTGATCGCATCAAACAACCTATGTTCCGCAAATGCGTTTCCATAGTGATAACAGCATTTATTGCGTTCATGGTAATTGGCAGACTGGTCTCGGGTGTACATTGGCTGACGGATATTATCGGCGGCATCTTGCTCAGTGCAGGACTTGTCATAACTTACGATTCCCTTATTGGAGGAAAGATTCATGGATAATTTGACGATTCGTTTGGAAACACAGAAGGACTACCGGGCGGTAGAGGAACTGACCCGGGAGGCATTCTGGAATGTCTATAAACCCGGTGCGGACGAGCACTATTATGTCCATATGATGCGCTCCCATCCGGACTTCATCCCGGAGCTTGCCTTTGTCCTAGAAAAGGACGGTGAGATCGTTGGCAACATCATGTACACCAAGGCTTGGCTGAAAGATGAAAGCGACGAGAGAAAAGAGATCCTTTCCTTTGGTCCGCTGTGCGTTGCACCGAAGTGTCAGCGTCAAAAGTTGGGCAAGATCCTGATCGAGCATTCCTTCGAGGTAGCGCGCAAAATGGGCTACGATGTGAACATCAATTTCGGCAATCCGGGCAACTATGTCAGCCGTGGCTTTGTCAGCTGCAAAAAGAAGAATGTCAGTTTTGTGGTTCCCGGCAATTTCCCCACGGCCTTGCTGGTGGCAGAACTGGTTCCCGGGGCGCTGGAAGGTAAAAACTGGATGTACATCCCCAGTACCGCCGCTGATTGCTGTGAGGATACCGCCGCAGTCGAAGCATTCGATGCAACCTTCCCGCCAAAGGAGAAGAAGTGGATGCCCAGCCAGGAGGAGTTTTATATCTATAGCCATTCTTCTGTGGTTCGATAAACGTAAAAGCCGATGAGGAATCACAAGATTTCTCATCGGCTGTTTGTTTCTTATAAGGCCTTCACGGCAACCTGTTCGATATAGCCTCTTTCCCCTCTGGGTTCCAGCTGAATACGGGGATTCGTATCATCCCAGCAGTAGCCGATAGTTTCCGGGTTATACTTTTTGATAGCTTCCCACACCTGCAGGATCGCTTCTTCAAAATTCTCCTCTGCAAAAGGTTCACCTTGGAACATCATATATTTACATTTGGGAAGTTCGATGATATCAAAGCCTTCCGGGATCTGCCCGTCATAATCCATGGGCACTTCCACACCCTGGACATACTCGCTGGTGCCCTCCGGAATCAGATGCTTCGGAAGCCACAAACATACCGGCTCACCGCTAATGGACTTCATGCTGCACAGAAGTCCCCACACATCGCAGCCCACCTCTTCGCAATACTTAAAATATTCCGTTGCGGTTTTCCCCCGCTTGATGATCACTTTCCTTGCAGGCTTTTCCACGATTTGAATAAAAACGCTCTTCACTTCGCTCATTTCCTTGCTTTCCTTTCGTTTCGAATATTTTATGCCGTAAGGTTTGAATAGATAGATGGGCATAGGTCTTATGGAGTACTCATAGGGATTGCATCCAAACTCTTTATAAAATGCCCGCTGATAACCGTCCACACTTTCAAAACCGGAATCGTAAGCCACGTCGATGATCTTTACCTTTTCATCCCGCAGGCGGAGCGCAGACTTGGACAACCGCAGCCGGCGAATATAGACGGCAGGTGTCATATGGAGCAGACTTTGAAACAAGCGGTAAGAATACCAGGGAGAGTACCCGGCTACCTTGGCCAAGTCCGCTAAAGAAATGTCCTCATCCAGATTGCTTTCGATATAGTCCTGCATCCGTTGTACGGCTTCAATGCGTTCCTCCATCCTTGTTCACCACCTTACGCCCAAATCATAAACGATTCGAACAGTATTTTCTCGACTTTATTTGCCCAAATAACACAACCGCCTCCACCGAGGCGGCTGTATTAATCAGTAAGCCACATTAGAATTCTTCAGTACCTCTTCCCATACGGGATTCCATATCTTCTGATGCTCTGTTAAGAAGATAGGAAACAACTTCCACAGTTCTTCCAAGGTCATTTCTGATGATTTCTTTCTCATAATTCGCACCTATTTATTCTTTGCCTTTATAGTGTAGCAGCCTTCCTGGATTGCGGCAATGGTTGCTATGATACACACAATTACAAAGCTATATGATGGTTCAATAAATTGCAATGTCAGCGGCAGAAGAAAGCATAACAATCCCGTAGTTTTATTGAAAACGCTATGGTAAGCCACAAATTTCTTTTTGCGCACAAATTCCAAAACAATATTAGCAAGCTTAATAACAGCTATCGCGCCGCCCCATATCCACAACCACCCCGGAAGATAGATCGCCGGCAACAACTTAAACAAAGATACCACTACAAAAATGAAGTCGGCAATCGTGTCCAGTTGGCTTCCAAGCTTGCTGGTGCTGTTTGTTTTTCTGGCGATTGTTCCATCTACCATATCACTAAAACCGCAAAGGAGATATACGGTATAAAACCCCACGGAAAATGCAGGAAAGAATAGCAACAAAATACTGCCGAAAATACGACAACCAGTGAGTATATTTGCAATATGCTTCGCCATCTGTTCACCTACAAATTCAATTTTGTTAAATTAGAGGATTTTTGCTTTGTTCGGTTTGTTGGAACAATAAAGAACTGTCAGTTTGCTCCCAACAGTAGGAACTGCTTTACCTGCACCAATCCATTTTCTCTTAGTGTAGGTATTTCCATCCACAACATACTGCACTTTGATGATATGCGGAAAGGTTGCACCGTCCAAGGCACCCATTCGTATAGGTTTCGTATTCACCTTTAACCACCATTGCTTTGCAACAGATAGTACGGTTCCAACCGTTTCTTTATCCATATAGTTTCACTCCTTCGTCAACTTCAAGTTATCTGCTTGCGTCCCATTCTTTTTTCAGAATAGCCCACTGGATCGTGTTCTCGTAGATAGGGTTGCCGTTTTCGTCATTCACGAAAGTCACAAACTCCCGGAAAAGGCCCTCCTGGCGCATGCCCAGTTTTTGACACAGCTTTT
>JAZKYA010000004.1:0-3209 GCA_045611945.1 Faecousia sp.
TGACGGCGGTTCCGTTTCCAATGGCGGCCTCTATGAGAATGTCTATCCCGGCCAGATGGTTACCGCTTTCAACGACTGGTGCTTCGACGAGACCCGTCAGAGCGGCGATTACGACATCATCGAAACCGAGTACGGCTACCATCTCATGTACTTCGTAGGTACCAGCGATATAACTTACCGGAATTACATGGTCGAGAACACCATGAGAAATTACGATTTTGATGAGTGGTATCAGGAGCAGATTGACGCTGTTGAATACACTGTCAACGACACCTCCAAGCTGAATACAAGCGTCACCATCGCCGGTTAATAACGTTTTGCTCCCTGTCTGCATCAGACAGGGAGCTTCTTTGTATAAAACAGCCTCCTGTGGAGAAAATTTCCACAGGAGGCTGTTATTTGTATGCACTTAAAACATTATTTACTCTGCGCCCTTGCGGGCTTCGCTGCCGGAAGCGTCACGGGACTGTTCGGTGCGGGAGGTGGGATGATCCTGGTGCCGCTGCTATGCTGGCTGACCGATATAGAAGACGACGCTATCTTCCCTGCCTCAGTTTCCATCATTCTGCCGATCTGCCTTGTTTGTCTGCTGTTCCGGGCAAGAACCGGTGAACTTCCCTGGCAGGAGGCAATGCCCTACCTCATCGGCAGCGGCATCGGCGGCATACTGGCAGGAATACTGGGAAAACGGATACCATCTCTCTGGCTGCACCGGGTATTGGGAGCTATGATCTTATGGGGAGGTATCCGCTATCTATGCTAGAATCCATACCTATCGCCGTTGCGGCCGGTTCTCTGTTGGGTTTCCTGTCGGGCCTTGGAATCGGCGGCGGGAGCCTGCTGATTCTCTGGCTGACACTCATTCTGGACCTTCCCCAGGAAACTGCTCGCGCCATCAATCTGATGTTCTTTATCCCGTCTGCGCTGATCGCCTGTCTATTCCGCCTGAAGCAAGGCACACTGGATATCAAGCGTATTCTGCCGGCGCTGGCCGCCGGCTGCGCAGGCGCTGTGCTCTTCACTTTGTTCAGTCAGCGGATTGATGGGTCGCTGCTGCGCAAGCCCTTCGGTATCCTTCTGCTGCTGACCGGCATCCGGGAGTTGTTTTACCGCCCACGGAAGGACAGGTAACCCTCCAGGATCAAGGCTGCGGCCACAGCGTCCACCGTATCCTTGCGCTTCTTACCGTGGTAGTTGTGCTCTGAGAGGATGTTATGGGCTTCGACTGTTGTTCTGCGTTCATCCCACAGCGTTACGCTGAGGCCGGCAGCTTCTTTCACCGCTTTGGCAAATTGCCGGCAAAGCTCTGCCCTGGGGCCCTCTGTACCATTCATATTTTTAGGAAGGCCAACCACGATTTCACCAACATCCTGCTCCTTTGCGATGCGGCAGATCTCCTGGATGGTCTTGTCCATACGCCTGCTGTGGATCACTGTAGTGCTGCCCACAATGGAACAAAGCAGGTCAGAAAGGGCAATTCCGGTGCGAGCATCGCCATAATCCACGCCCATAATTCTTTTCAAAACGATTCCTCCCCATCTATCCGTGTTTCCTCCCCATTATAGTGCAAAATATTCAAAAAATAAAGTATTTTTTATTGACAATACACACCTCCTGTGTTAGAATGGTTCTACCTGTGAAAAAGGGCTTTTTTTGTGCGCCTTTTTCAGCTTCGGGCGGCCTTTGTAGTGGGTCGCATTCTAAATTTTTCTAGCCGGAGTGATACAGGGAGGCAATATTTAAGGAGGTGCCGTTATGCGCGTGAAAGTCACTTTGAGATGCTCCGAGTGCAAGCAGAGAAACTACAACACCATGAAGAACAAGAAGAATGACCCCGACCGTCTCGAAATGAAAAAGTACTGCAGATTCTGCAGAAAGCACACCACTCACAACGAGACCAAGTAAGGAGGCCGGCACATCATGGCAGAAGTCAAGAAGGAAAACTGGTTCAAGAGAACCTGGAATGGTATCCGCAGATACTTCCGTGAGCTTCGCAGCGAACTGAAGAAGGTCGTGTGGCCCACTCCCAAGCAGGTCGGCAAGAACTCCCTGGTAGTCGCCGCGTGCGTCCTCGTAGTCGGCGTATTTATCTGGCTGTTCGACTTTGTCGCTCAGACAGGCATTGCTGCTCTGATCGGCCTGTTCAAGTAAGGTGTAAGCTATGGCTGATACTGCAAAGTGGTATGTAGTCCATACCTACTCCGGCTATGAGAACACTGTAAAAGCTACCATTGAAAAGACCGTTGAAAGCCGTGGCCTCCAGGAACAGATTCTGTCCGTTTCCATCCCTTTGGAAACTGTTACGGAAATCACCGAGTCCGGTGTCAGCAAAACCTACGACCGTAAGGTCTACCCCGGTTATGTGCTGGTCAAAATGGTCTACAGTGATGACACATGGCATGTGATCCGGAATGTCCGCGGAGTCACCGGCTTCGTTGGTACTTCCAGCAACGACCCCACTCCTCTGTCCGAAGAAGAAGTTTATGAGATGGGCGTTGAGAAGCGTGAGATCGTCGTCAACTACGAAGTCGGCGATACCGTACGCATCCTTGACGGTCCTCTGAGTTCCTTCACCGGTACGGTTGAGAGTATTGAGGTCGAAAAGAACGCGGTCAGTGTGATTGTTTCCATGTTTGGCCGCGAGACCCCTGTCGAGTTTGAGCTCGATCAGATTGAGGTCATTTCCCAGTAAACGCATCGGGTCGGTTTTTCCGGCCGGAACGTGGGAGGGGCGAAAAGCCCCGCAAGAAATGCGTATATCGCATATTACCACATTTTATTCAGGAGGTGCTTATAATGGCACAGAAAGTCACTGGTATTATCAAGCTTCAGATCAACGCCGCTAAGGCTACTGCTTCTCCCCCTGTGGGTCCCGCACTGGGCCAGCACGGTGTAAACATCGCCGCATTTATCAAGGAATTCAACGCTCGCACCCAGGCAATGGAAGGTTACAAGATCCCTGTTGTCATCACTGTTTACGCAGACCGCAGCTTCACTTTCATTACCAAGACTCCCCCTACCCCCCTGCTGATCGCCAAGGCTATTGGCCTGTCCAAGGGTTCCGGTGTTCCCAACAAGCAGAAGGTTGGCACCATCACCAAGGCTCAGGTTACCGAGATCGCCAAGACCAAGATGCCCGACCTGAACTGCCCCACTCTGGAGGCTGCTGAAAGCCAGGTCGCCGGTACTTGCCGCTCCATGGGCGTCGT
>JAZKYA010000005.1:0-15259 GCA_045611945.1 Faecousia sp.
GCGGTCAAAATTTTGTGAGCGGACAGCGAACAGAAAATTTTGGGCACCGCAAACGGGGAAGGTGGCAAAAATCTCTGATTTTTGACGGATGAGGGGTGAAAAAGCCTGCTGCGCAAGGCTTTTTGACTTACTGCACAACTCTCTCCCTACCGTACCATCTGTACGCCGACGGGAGCGAGTTGTTTGTCTTAACGGCTCCTTTGACCTCTGGCAGTCTGTCAAAAAACAAGTTTTTTGACAGACTGAAACAGCGGGATGCACTGGCATCCCGCTGTTTGTATACGCAAAGCTATGTAGATGGGGAATTATCAAGATCACTCTCGGTTTCCCCACCTTGTGGACGCATCCTCTGATCGCATCATACCGGTGCGCTTCCGGCGATACACTTGACGAAAATGTAACGGCATTTTCAAATTCCACCGTCATGGCATTTTGATATGCGGTTTGTTTTCGTCCAAAGCTATCATGCCCCGGCTTCGCAATAATATACAAAAAATTTTATCCGTACAAAGCATATAACTGCAACGCGTCTGTAAACCGGTCCTCATATTGGGGGCAGCCGAAAATACCAATCAGAATATACCCCTGCCCGTTGTGGAACAGGGACATCAGACAGCTTCCTGCTTTTTTTGTCGTTCCTGTTTTCATGCCGCAGGCATCGGCGCAATAGTATTTGGATGACGGCTGCAGCAGGTAATTTGTGCTGCGGTAAGTATGGGTTTCACCATTTTCATACATAACACTGGTTTGACTGAGACTGCTGTAATGGCGCAGCAGCGGCTGCTCCATAGCCAGTAAAGCAATGGCAAGCATATCCTGGGGCGTGGTATAATGGGTGGAGGTATCCAGGCCGTCGGGGGTATCGAAATGGGTGCCGGTCAAACCCAGCGCCTGGGCCTGGGCATTGACCTCATCCATAAACAATGTCACTGCCTGCCTGGCGGGATAGTCCGGATCCTGTGCCAGAGCCCGGCCTGCAGCCACAGCGGCCGCATATGCCGCGTCATTGCCGCTTTGCATCATCATTCCCTGGATCAGCATTTCCACCGTTACCCGGTCGCCGGGACCGACCCAGGCCACAGAGGATGCAGGATCGATCCAGGTGGTTTCCTCACCGCAGGTAACCACCGTCCCGGGGCTGAGATGCTGCAATGCCACATAGGCGGTAAAGAGCTTGGTCAGACTGGCCGGCGCGATGGGATCATCCATGTTGCCCAGAGTGAACAGCAGTTCCCCTGCCGCGCAGTCATACACAAAGGCATGGCGGGCAGTCAGCTTGTATTCCGGGTCTATGGCAGGCTTATCGGATACCGGAACAGTGGTTGCCGGGATAGTTTCCGGGACAGTTTCCACAGGCGTGGTCGCTTCCGTAGTCTCAACCGGCTGGGTTTGGGGTGTTGACTCCGCGGCTGGGGCAGGAACAAGGCTGGGGTAGGCATAAAGAAGTCCGCAATAACCCACAAGCAGAACTGCTGCCAACAGCACCAACAGCCATTTCTTCATTGTGCCAACCCCCCTTTTTATGTTTCTCCCATTATAATATAGACAGCAGCAAAAAGCTATCGCTTTTTACATCAACTATAAATGATCGTTAGCGCATTGACAAATCCGGGATATCCGTCTATAATACATTCAACTCAATAGGACAGTTCGTGACCATCCTGTCGGTAAACAAAACTAGGATTTTTCGATGGGCGCTCCGCGCTCATTTTTTGATGGACGCAGTGCGTCCATTTTTTATTGGAGGTAACCTATGCGAAAACACACCAGAAACATTGCCTACAGCGCGCTGATCGCCGCCATGTACGCGGCACTGACACACCTGCAAAATCTATTGATCCCCGGCTCTGCCACCTGGGCAATCCAGTTCCGGGCATCAGAGGCGCTGTGCATACTGGCCCTCTTTACTCCCTCCGCCATCCCGGGCCTGAGTGTGGGCTGTTTTCTGTTTAACTTGACCTACAGCGGAGCGCTGCCCCTGGACCCGGTGGTGGGGACGCTGGCTACCGCGCTGGCGGCAGGCGGAATGTATCTGACGCGGCGTTTTCCCGGTTTGGGATTGTGCCTGCCTGCCCTGTTCAACGCCATCCTGGTTGGCTGGGAGCTGGCGGTATATGTGGGCGGTGGCTTTTGGATCAACAGCCTGTATGTGGCCATCGGTGAGCTGGCCGTACTTTTCACTTTGGGACTGATCCTATATGCCGTCATGAAAAAGCGGGGCCTTGAGCACCGCCTGTTTGGAGAAAGCGCCTGTTGAAAACTTTTTGAATTGTGGTATACTATCGGCGAGGATGTGATAAATATGATCGATTTTCAGCCCTTGACCCTGGCAGACAGGGACCGCTGTAACCAGTACCTGCTGGACGGTGCGGAGCGCGGCTGTGAATATTCTTTTGCTAACCTATACCTCTGGGGCCGTCAGCGGGCGGCAGTCGTCTGCGGACAGTTGGCGCTGTTTTCCCAGTTTAACCGGCGCACCGTTTACCCCTTCCCTGCCGGCAGCGGCAATAAGCGCTGCGCCCTGGATGCCATCATTGCCGATGCCAGAGAGCGTGGCATTCCCTGCCGCATCACAGGTCTGAATCAGGATAACATTGCATATATTGAAAAAGAATATCCCGGCCTGTTCCGCTTTCACTGCGACCGGGATTCCTATGACTATGTATATGATATCAACGACCTTGCAGATCTGAAGGGCCGCAAATACCAGAAAAAGCGCAATCACTATAACCGCTTTCGGGATCATTTCCCTTACTATACCGTAGAAGCCCTATCACCGGAGAATATTTCCGCTGTGACGGATATGGCTGAAAACTGGTATGCTGACCGGCTTCGGGAAGACCCCCATGGGGATTACCACATGGAGCACTCCGCCCTGCGCAAAGCCCTGGCCCATTATGCCGCTCTGGGTATGGATGGACTGGTGCTGCGTGACGGCAGTCAGATTCTGGCCTTTACCCTGGGCAGTCCCCTGTCGGACAACACCTTCGATATCCACTTCGAAAAGGCGCGGCAGGATGTGGACGGCGCTTATACGGTGGTCAACTGTGAATTTGCCCGGTATCTGCGCGCCAAGTATCCCCAGGTTCAGTTTCTGAACCGGGAGGATGATCTGGGTCTGGAAGGTCTGCGGAAGGCGAAACTCAGCTACTGCCCCCACCACCTGGTGGAAAAATGCTGGGCATGCCTATTGGAGGATGGATATGACTATTGATACACCTTCTTCCGGTCAGATCTCCCAGCTATGGAATCTCTGGCGGGAAGCATTCGGTGACTCCGGAGCATTCCTGGAAGCCTTTTTTGATACCGCATACTCCCCGGAGCGCTGCCTGTGCGTCTCGGAAAACAGCACGGTCGCAGCCGCGGTCTATTGGTTCAACTGCACCTGCCGGGGGCAGAAGCTGGCCTACATCTACGCTTTAGCAACATCTGTAAAATACCGGGGACGGGGTGTTGCCCACCGGCTGATGGACACGGTGCATCATACCTTGGAGCAGCAGGGCTACGAGGGAGTTATTCTGGTTCCGGTGACACAAACGCTCCGTGGCTTTTATGAAGGCATGGGCTACCGCACCTGCTCCCGGATATCGGAATTTGTCTGCGGCGGCGCTGCCGACGAGGTACAGCTCCGCCGGGTAACGCCCCAGGAATATGCCCTGCAGCGGCGGGAGCTTTTGTCATTGCTGGTGCCGGACGCCGTGATCCAGGAAAATGAAAATCTGGCTTTCCTTGCGACCCAGGCTGAACTATACACTGGTCAGAACTTCCTGTTGGCTGCCCACGGTGACGGAGATACACTGGTCGGTATCGAATTACTGGGGGATGCCCAGATGGCTCCGGGAATTGTCCAGGCCCTCGGTTATACCAAGGGTAATTTCCGCACCCCGGGGGATGGTGAGGACTTCGCTATGTACCGCCCACTGGGCGGCAGCCAACTGCCTGCGCCCAGCTACTTCGGTTTTGCCTTTGATTAAAGCGAAAAATACGCCCTGTGGCTTGCATTACTGCTTACTGCCGGTGGTTTTGATTCTATAAAAACGGTTAAATATCTTTCGGAATATAGCCAAGGACAGAATAAAAATCCCCGTTTTTGCGAATATGCGCCTTTACAGCTTGCGCAAAACTGGTGTCGGCAACACGGTTTTTAACTTGACCCCGGCTAGTCTGCCAACGAAAGACAAATCCCAGAATATCATCGGAACGTCGTTTTTCCACGATGGTAAACCGTCTTTGAAATTTTAGGATATTACTATGGGTAGGCAAAAGTTGCTCCAGTGTGTCATCCAGAAGCCAAGAGTGACAAGTAAATACTTTCCAATGAAACTCGGGGAAATACTTTGGAAAAAAGTCCTTGGCCATAGCAATGGACTTGTCACACTCCTCCGGCCTTAAGGGTCCTATATCGGGAATATGGATCTCCAAAATGGGATCTCCCTGCAAAACATTTGCCTCTGGAATGTCATGCTTGGCGGCGCTCATACGGAAATGAAGCCGGCCAAGCTGGAACACATGGAAAAGCATATGCTCTTTCAGCCAAGACAGCTCTCCTAGGTATAGATCGGCTTTTATGTCACTCCAAACCTCCAGCCAGCGGACAATATCCGATAAGGTATCCATTAAGATGTTTTCCGGGATGCCACGGGCGGCGTATTGTTTGGAAAGTCCTTCGCACATATACATCATTGACAGAAGATTCCGCTGACCGTCGCTGCAATTCCAGTCGTAGTTTTCCGGTGTCAGCGCGTCGGATATAGGGATATATTCCATGGCGTTGACAAAGGGCCTGTAATACACACCGGGGAAGTTCAATTTCAGAAACCAACGGAGCATCACCTCTTTGACTGCGGGATTCAATGGCGAGGAGGTTAATGCACATCCTGCTTCCACGGGTTTGCCCAAAAAGCGCTGTAAATTCCCGGCGTACAGGTTTTCTAAATTTACCTTGCTAACACCTAAATCAAGAAGATATTTCTGTTCGTCCTTCAGACGCGAGGAAATAGAATCTACACAATAATCTGCTGTATTTGCACCGGTGCCAAAAAGAATGTTATTGTAAATGTTGTGTTCGGCAGTATACAGCCGGTCTAAAAGTTTTTTGCGGTCTCCGGCAGGAATACGATCAGAGATATTCATAAACATTTGTGCAGTGCAATCCGTGCAATAGAGGGATTTTAGCAAAAGCGCAATACACTCATCTACCCAAGGCCAGCCACAATCGCACAGAGAAAATCGCAGATTGGGGATAGATAACAATGCCTCCCAGTTAAGGGGTCTGCTATAGGAAGAAATGTTTGTATTCCAAAGAATACCGGACTCGAAAAACACGGGCTTATTTAACTGCGCAATTTGCCGCAGCAAGGCCATAGACTTTTCTTCGTATACAAAAAAATCGCTACAGACCATCAGAAAACCGCAGACTCCGGCATTTACGGCTTTCTCCAGCTTTTCCAGAATATTTTCCTCATCCGGATGAATCCAAAGAACGGGGAAAAGACGGTCTTCATAACCGGCGATCAGTGAGCAAAGCTCTGCCAGCCGGCTTTCGAAATCCATGCCTGTCTGCAATATTTTTGTAAGCTTTGGCGGGCTGGAAAAAATGCAGCCGCCTCCAATGCTTGCGCGGGACATACGCTCCAGCAGAAATTCCGGGGTGAGCGCTCCGCCTTTTACATAACAATAGCTATCCATAATATGCATACGAATAGTCACCTCCTATGAAAGTAAATATATTATTGCCTAATTGGTGGGGGATGTAAATAATGAAATTAGGACAGCAAATTGGTCGAATTACGCACTTGTGGGGTGCTTGGCTGTTTTTTCTGCTTGTAGATGGATGTAGCGTTGCTGCAGGAAAAACTGCAGAAGGATAGCGTGCGGCTTTGGTATGACCAAATTCCAAGTTTGGGCATTAACAAATGACCAAAACACGGCATTGTCTTAAAACAACCTGTATTTATCTGGTGTCCGATTTTCCTCATTGTATATAAATTTTATTTTCTTATAATAGTTGTAGGTAGATATTGCCCGAGCGCAGAGAGGATGAATAGCATGAAGGACCTTGCAAAAGTAGATCCTAATTTTTTGATTGAGACTACTATTGAAAGAGATGGGATTCACTTTTACGATGTGGAAGAAGCCCCATTTCGGATTCACGGGATTTTTAAGGAAAATGGGTGTTTTCGTCGGATTCCCGAAGCGGTTGCCCAACAGGTAAGCCCCGGAGTTTGTATGCTGCACACCAACGGAGCAGGTGGCCGGGTTCGGTTTATAACAGACAGTCCCTATGTAGCGATCAAGACGGAATACGAACCAAAAATGTCCCACTTTGCATTAACGGGAAGCTCCGGTTTTGATATGTACGAAGATTTAAAGGATGAGAGCCGATATTTGGGAACTTTTAAGACTCCTTTTGATGTGGAAAATGGATATGAAAGCCTAGTCGATTTTTCAGAGCGAAGAGAGCGATGCATCACGGTCAATTTTCCTCTGTTCAGTACGGTCTATAGGTTGTATATCGGCCTGCAGGAAGGGTCTATGCTAAAGGCTGCCCCTGACTATAAAATAAAAAGACCGGTTGTTTTTTACGGCTCATCGATTACGCAAGGAGGCTGCGCCTCAAGACCTGGCAACAGCTATGAAAGCCTACTGTCCAGACGGTTTGGTTTTGACTATATCAATTTAGGGTTCTCTGGAAACGCTAAAGGTGAGCAGGCGATCGCAGACTATATCAAAAAACTGGATATGAGCGTGTTTATCTACGACTATGACTGGAATGCACCGGATCCCAAGCATTTGGAGGAGACCCACAGCAGAATGTTTCAGACCATTCGGTCAGCCCGGCCGGAACTGCCGATCATCATTATGGCACAGCCGACTTATTACTTAAGTCCAATAAGGGAAGAACGCAGGAAGATTATTGAAAACACTTATCTGGAGGCCAAAAACCAAGGCGACCAAAATGTTTACTTTCTGGATGGTCCTAAACTGATGGAACTTGTAAAGGATGACGGAACTGTAGACGGAATCCACCCAACAAATAGTGGTTTCCTTAGTATGGCGCAGGCTGTTGGAGCTGTGCTGGAAACAATATGGGAAAGATCATAAGAATTATTGAAAGAATATAACAGAAAGGTGATTCTTATGAACAAATTAACAAGCACTGCGGAATCCTTTGTAAAGTGACCCCAAAAAGTTAGACAAATATTTCTAACACAAATTGTTCAAGTAGCCAAAAGGGCTTACTGTCTGTGTAATGCAGGCGGCAAGCCCTTTAATCTTGCCTTGATCGCCTGTTGTTATAGCAATCAATGTAATCAATTAGTTCTGCTTTGGCATAGACATACTTATCCTTTTTACCCTGTCGCTTGTTGTGATAGTAGAATGTAGACCGGGGCAGTTGAGCGATTTCTAACAGCATATCCAGCTTATACTCTTGCCTCAGTTCCTGGATCACCATTACTTTTTCTTCTGGTGTCGCTATCTCCAAAACCAAGGCCTGCAATTTTTAGGTAAGCATTCTCCGTCCTCAGCCGCTGAACCTCTTTCAGCAGATTCTCTTCCACTTTCTTGGCAAACTGTTTCGGACGACCCTTGCTGCCACGGTCACGACGCTCCATATGCAGACCTTCCGGACCTTCCATCAGATAAATTCGTTCCTAGGATAACATTCTGTTGTGATCGGATATATCGAACTGTCTTGCTGTTTCACAATAGCTGAGTTTGTCTCGTATTATGGTTTTTACGACTATCTGCTTAAACTCGCCTGTATAGCTTGTGTTTGGTATTCCTTTTGGCATGGAAAAGCACCCCATTTCTTAGTACAAGTATTTATCATACTTGTCTAACAAATGGGGTGCAGTTCACTTCCACAGGGCGTTACATTTATTCTTTTACCGTACCGTCGGGATTGAACAACGGCAGTTTTTCCAGATAGATCAGGTCCTCCCGGTTCTGTGCATCGCCCTCTGCCAGGATGGCCATGCGGCCGCAGATAATACCGCCTGCCCTTTCCACCAAAACCTCCAGAGCCTTGAGGCTCTCACCTGTGGAGATCACATCGTCCACCAGCAGGATCTTCTTTCCCTTCATCAACGCCGCGTCAGCCCCATCCAGATACAGAGTCTGCTCCTTGGCAGTGGTAATGGACTTGACAGTGGAGGAAAACACTTCCTTCATATACAGCTTCGGTGCCTTGCGGGCCAGAATATACTTAGCATCACCGGCCTGACGGGCCATTTCGTGGGCCAGGGGTATGCCCTTGGCTTCAGCAGTAATAATGTAATCATACTCCGGCGCTCTGGCCAGCAGTTCCCGGGCGCAGGCCACAGTCAGTTCCTGGTCACCAAAAATCACAAAGCCGGCAATGTACAGGTCCTCTGTTACAGGACAAACAGGCAGATCCCGGTCAAGGCCCGCTACCTTCATGCGATAGAACATAGAAAACAGCTCCTTTTCGTTATGTCTGAAATTATTATACCCCACGGGTGATAATTGTCAAGCGAGAATCCTGACTGGGCAATGTTCTTGCCCGGATATTGCTGCTGCAGGCAATCCTGCAAATAAATGGATTTTTTGGCAAATTTTGAAAAAATATGGACCGGAGCGCTTGCTATATGGAAAGGAAAGTGATACCTTATAGCGTAGTAATAATAGGAGCGATGAGATATGAAGAAACTGTTTGCTGCCTTGTGCGTAATTGCGGCACTCCTGCTGCTGACGATCGGCGTACTGGAATTTCGGGATTTCCGAAATCTGGCAGTGATCCCAGCAATGACCTCTCCCACAGAGACAACGACACCGGCCGAAACCAAACCGGTGCAGACCACAGAGGCCGCAGCCGGAAACACCACGGAGCCCTCCACACAGCCCACGGAAGCCCAAACGCTGTTCCAGCCCCAAAAGACCGAAAACAGCGATCCTTCCAACTGGAATACCGAGTGGGAGATCATGATCGGGTCAGAGTTCCAGGAAAGCTACAACCGGGAGGACCCCATCAGCTTTACAGACGGGGAATACTTCTCTTTGCCCGGCGTTGCCTCTTTCCGGGGAGGAAACTACCGCCGGGATGCATCCTACGGCACAGCCGCTATCACCCAGTTCAGCATAAAAGAGCTGTGGAGTATGCCTGTTGGTTATGTGTATGACCCGATCTGGGATGGCTGTGGCTGGACCGGACAACCCCTGGTAGTCCAATGGGATGAAGAAACAAAACAGTTGATGAATCTCTATGACGAGAAGAAAAATAAGGACGGTCTGGTGGAAGTAGTCTATGCCAAAATGGATGGAAAAATCCATTTCTTTGACATGGAGGATGGCTCCGCCACCCGTGATCCCCTTAATCTGCGTTACACCTTCAAAGGTGCCGGCGCACTGGACCCCAGAGGTTACCCGCTGCTGTATGTGGGCTCGGGACTGAAAGACAACGACCAGTATCCGCGTTTCTTTATCATCAGCCTGATCGACGGTACGGTCCTCTATGAATTCTCCGCCGTTGATATGACGGCACTGCGTTGGTGGTTCGCTTTTGACTCTTCCCCACTGGTGGATGCAGAAACAGACACTCTGATCTGGCCCTGTGAAAATGGCCAGCTGCTCACCTTTAAGCTCAATACCGTCTACGACAAAGAAAATGGCACGATTTCCGTAAACCCTGACGCCCCTGTGAAAACCCGGTACAGCAACGATTATCTAAAGCAGGAACGCTACATCGGATACGAGAGCAGCGTGACAGCCGTAGACAATTACCTCTTCATTGGAGACAATGCCGGCAGTTTCCATTGTGTCGATGTCAACACCATGGAATTGGTATGGGCGCAGGATCTGAAAGATGATATCAACGCCACCGCGGCATTCGACTGGGGCGAGGACGGACGGGGCTACCTGTATATAGGTGCCTCTTTGGATTATACCGGAACAAAGGGCCTGCCCATGTGCAAGATAGATGCCCAAACAGGCGAGATCCTGTGGGAGAAAACATTCAACTGCACACCCAACGATGCCCATGTGGGTGGCATCATGTCCTCCCCCCTGCTGGGACGGGAGGGAACAACCATGGAAGACTTAATGATCTTCACGGTGTCCGATTGTCCAACGCCATATGACGGTATCACTTATGCGGTAAACAAGCATACCGGTGAAGTGGTGTGGGAACGGGAGTTGGGCAGTTACACCTGGAGTTCGCCTTTGGGTATTTACACAGAGGATGGAACCGGTTATGTATTCCAGGTAGATAACGATGGCTGCTGCTACCTGTTGGATGGCAGCACCGGTAATATCCTCACTACCTTCCCCTTGAATGTCCATATAGAGGCATCTCCTGTTGCCTTTGGTAACAGGATCGTAGTTGGTACCCGAGGCAGTATCGTACTGCTTGAAATTGGTTGATCTATATATGGAAAAGCCCCGCTGCTAAAAAGCAGCGGGGCTTTCCGCAAAAGGTTTGGAAAGAAGAGAGGTAGAAAAGAGTTCTACGGAGGTGAAAGGAAGCGGCTCACGGCTTCCGCAACCTTTCTGTTATTAAGATAGCTTTTGGTTTTGAACGGGCCATGACCCATTTGAAAACAATCTTCGACAAATTTATGAACAGGGGAAGATCAGTGTAGCCTTAAACAGATCACCGTCTACCAACAGTTGAAGCTGTCCCTGTTGCAGCTCCATCAAACTTTTGGCAATGTTCAGTCCCAGCCCGCTGCCCTCTGTATTGCGGGAGGCATCGCCCCGGACAAAGCGTTCCATCAGTTCTTCGGTGCTGACATTGAGCTGTTCCTTGGAAATATTCTTCAGCGAGATCAACACCTGTCCATTGACAGCCACCAGATCGATATACAGCCGGGTTCCGGGCAGCGCGTATTTTACCGCATTGCCTAAAAGGTTACTCAGCACACGCCAGGTGAGCCTGCCGTCAGCCGTCATCATCACCGGTTCTTCCGGGGGATTGAACACAGGAGTCAACTGGGCCTTTTCCAGCTTTTCGGAGAATTCACCCAGGGCCTGGTTGATGGTTTCCACCGCATTGACATGCATCAGGTTTACCGTCATATTACCGGTAGATGCCTTGCTCATTTCCATCAGGTCCTCGATCAGCTTTTTCAGGCGCTGAGACTGACGGTCCAAGACCTCCAGATATTCCTCCGCCTGTTCCTGGGATTCTGCCTTTTGCAGCAGATCCACATAGTTAATGATCGAGGTCAAGGGTGTTTTGATATCGTGAGATACATTGGTCACCAGTTCCGCTTTCATCCGCTCGGACTTCATCTGATTCTTTGCCGCTTCCACTGCCACATCCGCCAGGGCATTCAGATGGGTGGCATACTCCTGGAAACTGCCCAACAGCAGCTTGTCATCTACCTTGGTATCCAGATCGCCTTTGCTCATACGCTTTGTGCTTTCCAACAGCACACCAAAGCAGTGGGCGCCGTACATCACAACGCAAATACAGAACGCGATGCCCCAGAACTGCACGCCGGGGATACGGGTACTGAAGCCGATCAGCAGCACAAAGACCGCAAGCAGACCCACCAACAGCCATTGCCAGGTCAGCGGTATCATCAGGCAGAAGCGCCGGATGCCGTTCCAGATGCCCAGCAGCACTTTTTTCAGGAATGAGAAAACGGCCTTCACTGCCTTGCATAGCAGACCCCATAAAAAGGAAATCACTTCTATCAGAATTCTGCATAGCTTCTTTATTGCACCAAACAGCTTTTGGCATCCGGCCGGAAGCTTACCCTTTAACCACCCAAGGCCACTTCCCAGCTTACGCAGAATCCACCGTGCCAGCTTGCATGCTGCCACCAGCAGCATACCGGTAAGACTGTTTCTGGCCCAGTAGCATTTCTTCATCTTAAACTGGGCAGCGCAGGCAAAGAGGAATGCCACCACCAGCAGGCAGGCCACAAATGCCATAACACCTGCCGCCAGCACCAGCAGCCACTGGGGATCATAGTAGTCCACCCGCCAGGGGATCAGCTCATAACCGCCGGCCGCCAGAAGCACCAGGGCAAACCCGGCACACACCGCGTACAGATCCAGAGGCAGCCGGTTCAGGCCGCCGGGGCACACTTCTTCGCTTTTGGGCCTTCTGCCGGCGGCGCAGCACAGATACACCAGCAGTACCGCAAACAGCAGCAGCGATCCGCCCAGTACCCAGATCACATTGTAGCGGTGGGTATAGCCAAATTCCGCCAACTCCCATACCCACAGGTTTTCTCCCTCATAAACATCCGGTGTCAAATAGAGCGTTACCTTATACTGGGGACTCTGCAAGATACCCAGCCGGTACTGGTGGATGCCCGTTTTATCCTCATAGGCCCAATTCTCGTAATGGAGGTACTCAGATCCCTCCTCCGCAGGCATTACCGTACCGTCAATAAAATAGTCCTGGGAATAGGTAGGTACGGTTGCTTCCATTTCGACAGATCCCGGGGTTGTGGTCTGAGGCATGGTCGGCTCCCGGGTCGCGTCTGTAGTGTCACTTTCACTTGTAAGGGGATCTATGAGCCGGTGATCCAACACCACTGGGTAGGTAGTAGAAGTCCACTCACTATAGGCCTGCGCATCTTTCAGCAGCTCCGGCTCTATCCTCTGGCTGAGCACAGTTCCAGCTTCATCCTCCAGCGTATAATACCACCGGTCTATGCTTTCAAGATAATAATACCCGCCGTAATTTTCGTCCAACAATATCCTGGCAGCATTCTCAGGCAGATCACACAAAGTCTCCAGAACATACACCCTGGCAATCTGGTCCACCGCTCTGGAAAACCGATATGTCTCCTGTTCCAGCCGAAGCTCCTCCACCGTTGTTTCATACAGCCCCGACTCCACCAGGGCAAAGATCCCAATGCCCGCGCCGATGCTCACCAGCAGACAGCAGGCACAGAGCAGCACCGCCAGGAACTTAAACACCATATGATATTTCACTTTTCCCTGCCCCCTTCTATTTTATAACCCTGACCCCACACCACCTTTAAGTACCGGGGCTCCGACGGGTTAATCTCGATTTTTTCCCGCAGGTGGCGGATATGCACCGCTACCGCTCCTTCACTGCCCAGGGCCGCCTCCTGCCAGACCGCTTCATAGAGAGCCTTGGTGGAGTAGACTTTGCCGGGATTACGCATCAGCAAATGGAGAATGCTGTGTTCAATGGGTGTCAGATTCACCGGCTCTCCATCTACCTTCACAACCTTGGTGGTGTCGTCCAGGGTGATCGCGCCTACCGTCAGCACATGGGCGTTTTCATCCACCCGGCTGCCCAGCTTTGCGTAGCGGCGGAGCTGGGAACGGACTCTCGCCAGCACCTCCACCGGCACAAAGGGTTTGGTGACATAGTCATCCGCACCCACATTCAGTCCCAGTACCATATCCTCCGTTTCGCTTTTTGCTGTGAGCAGGATGATCGGCACATTGGAAAACTCCCGGATCTTGGCCATGGCGGTAATACCGTCCATACCCGGCATCATAATATCCAACAGGATCAGGTGAATATCCTCCCGGCGGACGGTATCCAGCGCTTCCAGACCTGTATATGCCTCGAAGAGCTTGTACCCCTCAGGGGCTAAGTATATTTTCAGCGCGTTGACAATATCGGGCTGGTCATCGCAGATCAGTACATTGTACATTGGTGATCCCTCTTTCCTTTATGTACCTTTATTATACCAATGTATTTCTTAAGATGAAAGGGGCAGAATTCTTAAAAACTCTTTAAGCTTACTTGCGAAACCCCAAGGGCCGTATTATAATAAGGAAAAACTGAAAAAGGAGTGTTCTCATGCTTACCAATTTTACCCTCTGGCTCACCGGTATCGGTACATTTCTGGCGGCGTCCGTTCTGCCAGCAGCCATTTTGTTTGCCATCGGCGTACTGCTCATCCGCATTGTAATCAACATCGTCACCAAGTTTCTGGATAAGTCCAAGCTGGAAAAGGCCGCCCACAAACTGATCAAGACCGCGGTCCGCGTGGTTCTGTACGGCCTGCTGGCGTTGATGGTGGCCGACAAGCTGGGTATTGATGTGACCGGAGTTGTGGCACTGGCCAGTGTGCTGACTTTGGCCATCTCCCTTTCTGTACAGAACGCCCTGACCAATGTGATCAGTGGCTTCACCCTGCTGTATACCAAGCCCTTCTCCTCCGGCGACTTTGTGGAGGTCGCGGGCCAGAGCGGCAGTGTTCAGGAGATCGGCCTGACCTACACCAAGCTGGCTACTGCTGACAACAAAAGCGTATCCATTCCCAACAGCGCCGTTACCTCCGCCGAGATCGTCAATTACACCGTTCTCGGCAAGCGCCGTGTCAGCGTGGAGATCGCCGTTTCCTACGAAGCGCCCACTGAGCTGGTGCTGGAAGCGCTGAAGGAGGCAGGCAGTGTGCCTACCATTCTGGAAGATAAACCGCCCTTCGCCGCGCTGAGCAGCTACGGTGACAGCGCCATTACTTATGTACTGCATGTTTGGAGTACCGCCGACGATTACTGGACTACCCTCTTTGCGGTTAATGAAAAGGTACGCACCGTTTTCAAAGAAAAGGGCATTTCCATGACCTATCCTCACCTCAATGTCCACCTGGACAAGGAATAAACAGAAAAAAGCTCCCCAACCGGACGGTTGGGGAGTTGGTTTTTGGCAATCCGAAAATTACTTAGCAGCGCCAGCGATCTGAGCAGCCACTTCGTCAGCGAAGTTCTCTTCCTTCTTCTCGATGCCTTCGCCCTTGGTGTAGTGGATGGCATCCACGAAAGTGACCTTGCCGCCCAGCTTCTTTGCAGCGTCAGCAATGTAGCCGGCCACATCGCCCTGGAACAGGTCGCTGCGGACGAACTCCTGCTGCAGCAGGCAGATCTCCTTGAAGAAAGCAGCCATCTTACCGGCAGCGATCTTTTCCTTGACCTGAGCGGGCTTGGAAGCCATCTTGGGATCGTTGTCCATCAGAGCGACCTGAACAGCCAGCTCCTTGACGATCTCAGCCTGGGGAACCTGAGCCTTATCCCAGTACTTAGCGCCCATAGCAGCGATCTGCATAGCAACGTTCTTACCAACCTCGGTAGCGTCGCAGCCTTCAACAGCCAGGTTTACCAGAACACCGTGAGAGCCGCCTGCGTGCACATAAGCAACGGAGGTGTTCTCAGCGAAGCGGGCAAAGCGGCGGATCTGGATGTTCTCGCCGATAACCAGAACCTTCTCGGGGATCATCTCGCCGACGGTCAGTTCGGAGCCGGGATACTTAACAGCCTTCAGGCCCTCGACATCAGCAGCGTCGGATGCAGCAAC
>JAZKYA010000006.1:0-2577 GCA_045611945.1 Faecousia sp.
AAAATCTGTCCGGATATTTTATGATTGGGGCGTAAGGTGGTGAACAAGGATGGATGAACGCATTGAAGCGGTGCAAAGAATGCAAGACTATATTGAAAGCAATCTGGAGCAGGATATTTCCATGGCAGATCTGGCAAAAGCCGCCGGGTACTCTCCCTGGTATTCTTACCGCTTGTTTCAAAGTCTGCTCCATATGACACCTGCCGTCTATATCCGGCGGTTGCGATTGTCCAAATCGGCGCTCCGTTTGCGTGATGAAAAGGTAAAGATCATTGATGTGGCTTTTGATCTTGGTTTTGCCAGCGTTGACGGCTACACCCGGGCCTTTCGCAAAGAGTTTGGCATCACCCCAAGCGAATACGCAAAAAGTCCTGTGCCAATTAAATTGTTCGTTGCCTACGGTGTCAAATTCAAGGAATTAAGGAAGGAAATTTCGATTATGGCAAACCAAAATGTATTTATTCAAGTGATTCACAAACCCCGCCGAAAGGTCATCATGAAACGGGGAATCAAAGCTGACAACTACTTTGACTACTGTGGCGAAGTTGGCTGCGATGTGTGGGGAATGCTTCTCAGCATGGACAGCCTGTGCGGTGAGCCTGTGTGCCTGTGGCTCCCGGAGCAGTATAAACTTGCCGAAACCTCTACCTATGTGCAGGGTGTTGAGGTAGCAGAAGATTACGACGGTGTGATCCCGGAAGGATTCGATGTAATCACTCTGCCGGATGCCGACTATCTGATGTTCCAGGGGGAACCGTTTGACGAGGAAGATTATCGCGATGCCATTTTTGCTGTTCAGGCCGCTATGGATCGCTACGAACCTGCTGTGATCGGTTACTGCTGGGATGATACGAATCCCCGTATTCAGCTGGAACCCAGAGGGGAAAGAGGCTATATCGAAATGAGAGCCGTACAAAGTCAATGGCAGGTACAGAAATGAAAAAAGGATATACAAAAGCGGTACTGTTTCTTGCCAGTCAAGCGATTACATTGCTGGGATCTTCTATCGTACAGTTTGCAATCATCTGGTATGTGACTCTGGAAACCGAATCCGGTTCTTGGGTCGCCATGATTTCCGCAGCAGCTTACATCCCTCAGTTTTTGATTTCCTTCTTTGCGGGTGTATGGGCAGACCGCTATCCCCGCAAGCGCCTGATCATTGCGGCAGATGGGGCGATCGCAATAGCAACGCTGGCACTGGTGCTTCTGCTTCCAAAAATCTCCCAAAACGAAACGGTCTACCTTGCGCTGGTAGTGATTTCTGCTATCCGCTCCCTTGGTACGGGCATTCAAACACCCGCCGTCAATGCAACAGTGCCCCAACTGGTGGAAGAAGAACATTTGATGAAGTTCAACGGCATCAATGCAACGGTTCAATCGGTGGTTCAGTTTGCTGCACCAGCCATTGCAGGCAGTATTCTCACATGGGGCAGCTTCCGTGGTGCGATGATGCTGGATGTAATCACTGCTATGGTTGGTGTTGGCCTGCTGGGAGCGATTGCGATCCCCTTTGAAAAGAGGAAAGACACTGCACCGGTGTTTGCCGAAATGCAGGCGGGTATTCGCTATGCTGCCAAGGAGCGGTTTCTCGGAAAATTGATCGTGCTCTTTGGTCTGTTCATCTTCCTGTGTGTTCCTGCAGGATTTCTCGCAACGCTGTATGTCAGCCGTTATTATGGGGATACCTATTTCCATATGACACTGGTAGAAGTCATCGGCTTTTTGGGTATGATGGCAGGCGGCCTGATGATCAGTACTTGGGGCGGATTCAAACGCCACACCAAGACGCTGCTTACTGGAATGGCGGCCTTTGGAGCACTGGCAATTGCGATGGGCTTGGTAGAGAACTTTTATGTGTATCTGGCGCTGATGGCCGTTTACGGCATTGCGCTGACCATGGTGCAGACAGCATCTACCACTCTACTGCAGGAGAGTAGCACACCGGAAATGGCAGGACGGATATTTGGCTTGTACGGTGCGGCTTATTCCAGCTTCCTTCCCATCGGAATGGTAGTATTCGGTCTTCTGGCAGACAGAACATCCATGCGATTACTGATGGTGGTATCCGGCGGGTTGTTGATCTTAATGGCCGCGGTGATGTTTGTGGATAAATCCTTTTACCGCCACGGCAGCGAAAGCTGAAGGGTAATAGCGAAATAAAAATTTGCCGCTGAGGAACCGAAATTCCCCAGCGGCGTTTTCTGGATTTCTATCAACGGTGATTGAAATATTAATTTTACTGTGCTATAGTAATTATGCAATTCAATGAAACTGAACCTTTTCAGGCATACTGAAAACTAACCGGCTAATCTTCTGGAATGCTATTATGAGGATTGCCCTTTGAGGCTTATAGCGATAGGTCGCCCTATGGTCGGTTACATGCTTTTGTTGAATTGACTTCATCTTAGGAGGCAAAAAAGTGACTTTTGGTGAAAAATTAAAAAAGTTAAGAACCGACAACGGTTTAACGCAAGACGAGCTTGCGGAAAAGCTTTACGTTACACGCACGGCGATCTCAAAATGGGAATCAAACAGAGGTTATCCCAACATAGATTCATTAAAAGCAATTTCGAAATT
>JAZKYA010000007.1:0-43260 GCA_045611945.1 Faecousia sp.
ACTGCAGCCTGCAGACGGTCCTTGGCTTCCCCGTCAGGCACGGCAGTAAAGGCACTGCCAGCAATATCAACGCCGCCGGTAATAACGACCTTCTCATTGTTGTAAGCACTGATAATGACCGGTACACCGTTCTTGCCGGAATGCTTTTCATTCAGCGTGATCGGGTCTGTGACGACATAGGTACCTGCTCTCAGGTAAACTACTACACCGTCAACATCCATTTCCTGCAGCGCTTCCACATAGGTAAGTGCTTTGGCTATGGTCTTAAAGGGTGCATCCTTACTGCCGAGATTGTTGTCATTGCCGCCCGTTCCGTCTACATACAGCTCAACCTCGCCCTTCACGGCAACCGGCTGAATGACATTGACACCGTCTTTCGCCTCGCCCAGATCTTCCAGTTTCTGCAGGAAGGTTTCATAGGCAGTTGCATTTTCGTCGAGGGGTGTATAAGCACTTTCACCCTTATCGTTTTTCGGCAGGCCAAGATCAACATTCAATTCCTCGCCCTTAGTACCGGCCTGGCCAATGGAGATTTCACTCTCTTTCAGAGTCCATGTCACATTGTCACCGGTATTGTAAACAAAGGAATGATCCAGCGGCGAAACCACGCTGAAAATATCAGCGGTACCCGCCGGTGCGGTGATCACAGCCTCGCCAGTGTTCCAGCTATCACCTGCTTTGGTAATCGTTACACCAACCTTGTAGCCCGGGTCTGTGGGAACAGATGCCAGGGTAAGGGTGCTGTTATCTGTCATCTTTACCTGGGTAATGGTGCTCCACAAGGCTTCCATGCCTGAGGGTACCGTTACAGAGGCGGAGGTCAGCTTCAGGGTATCAAAGCCCTGTATGGCTGCCAGAGCAGCATTCTCTACATCCTGATAGTTGATGATAATGCCGCCACGGATGTTGGCAGTGCTGTCCTGCTCACCAACCAGGGAAGTTACCGTTCCGCCGCTCAGGGTAACCGTCACATCACCGTAAATGGTGGCGTTCGTCGCTGCACCGTACACAGTACCCACTGTGCCGCCCAGCAGATTCACATCAACGCTTGCATGATGTGTATTGCCGTTCCAGCCGGAACCATACAGATTGGATACAGTACCGCCCTTAATATTCAGGGTGACCTTATAGCTCATGCCGACGGTAGGATCTCCTGAATAAGACTGCGTGCCGATGCCGCCGCCATACAGGCTTCCAACCGTACCGCTTTCCATGGTAAATTCAACATCCTTTACCGGGAAAGGATATTTATTGGTGCCGGATGCACCATTGATTTGGCTCCAGGTACCTAACGAAATATTCGAAGCAATTGTACTGCCAGATATACCCTCACCAAGGTACAGCGAGCAGTAGTCAGCAAGAATTCTGGACGCGGTTCCTGTGATTCTAACATTCTGCAGAGTAGTATCACTCAGCAGATACCAGAACTTGGCCAATTTGATTCCGGCTGTTTCAGTGTAATCTTCCTCGCCGTATACAGAGGTAATGATCACTTTGCCGCTGTTCTGAGGCAGGCACCAATGATCATAGTATCCATCCGTGACTGCTCCGCCGGTGCCGGCTTCATTGGCACCGCTCTGCATCACTACCTGTCCGCAAACCACGATCGTAGTCTGCGTGGCATCGGCAGGAATTGCGTTATAGGCTTCTGCCATGGTTGCAAAGGCATTTGCTTTGCTGCTGCCGTCCTTTGTGCCGCTGCCGGCACCATCTACATAGAATACATAATCGGTTTCGGGATCGGGCTCTTCTGTTCCTCCCCCACCTTCTCCACCTTCGTCCGCACTATTGGACAGGCTCCATGTAGTGTTGCTGTCAGCAGAAGCATATTCCCAGGAATACTCTTCTTCCAGTTCATTTGTCAGCGCGAACATTCCCTCTGCAGTGCCTGCGGGCGCAGTGATCAGTGTACCTGTATTCCACGCCTCACCTGCCTTGGTGAGCGTTACGCTTACGGCTGCTGCCGGTGCTGTTTCAGAAACCGTCAGCTTGCTGTCGTCCGTCGCCTGGATGGCTGCTACACTATCCAGAGAAGGCACTGTTACAGTAGCGTTTGTCAGCTTCAGGGTATCGAAGCCCGTAGCAGCGGGCATAGTACCTGTTACAGCTTTATACTCAACGGTCTTGCTGCCGGTGATGCTTGCGCCGGTCGCTGCCGCTGCCACCGTGGTTACGGTACCGCCGCTAATGGTGACGGTCACGCCATTGTAAACGGTAGCATTCGCTTCTGCACCGTACAGGGTGCCAATTTCGCCGCCGGATACATTCACCTGAATGCTTTTATGATGTCCACCCTGCTTATTGGCATTACCTTGTCCTGAACCATACAGAGTGGTCACAGTACCGCCTTTAATATTCAGGGTCACATTGTTGTCCTTGCCCAATGTAGCGGTCCCAAGATAAGACTGGGAGTTTTTTCCTCCACCATACAGGGTCTCGATAATACCGCTTTCCATGGTGAATTCAATATCTTTGACAGTATCACCGTCAGTAATAGGATATTTATTCGTTCCATTGGCCGAACCATTGATCTGTGAGTAAGTACCTAAATAAACATTCTTAGCAAACAGCTTATCAGAATTTGCGGAAGCATCCACACCTTCACCCAGATGCAGGGAATTGTAATTGGCGTAAATGGTGTATGCTCTTCCTGTGATTCGTATATTCTCGAATGTGGTGTCACTCAGCATATACCAATGCATGGGTATATTTAGACCGGCCGGAGTCGAGAGCGTGCGGTAATCCTCATCCCCATAAACAGAAGTAATGATTACTTCACCGCTGTTTTCAGGGAGACACCAGTGATTCCAGCCAGATTCAGCGCTGCCACCACCGTCGGAACCCACCTGATTGGCACCAGTCCGCATATTTACCGTACCACAAATAACGATCGTTGTTTTCGTGGCACCGTCAGGAATTGCGTTATAGGCTTCTACCACAGTTTTGAAGGCATTGGCAGCGCTGCTGCCATCCTTGTTGCCGCTGCCCACACCGTCTACATACAGTACGTGCACACCGGTCTCAATTTCCACTGCATTCGCTTCCAAAACTGTGAAACCGGGAACGATTCCGGTAAACAGCATGCTCAATACAATGGCAAAAGATAGTATCCTACTTAACAACCTGTGTTGTTTATACATCGATTTTTTACCCCCATTCATTTACATTTTTAATTAGAAGCGCTTGAAAAATTACATTGGGGTCATCCAAAGATCTGTTTGAAGAAGGTTCGTTCTATCCAACCTGTCCTGCTTCAATTTCTCTTTGTATATATCAAAACAGGCAGGTGGTAAATCCACCTGCCTGCCTGATCATTCACTCAGGTAGATACTACACTAAATGCGGTTTTACAATTATTCTACACCGAAGTAGACATTGTAAGCATCCTGATAGACAGCAGTCAGCTCAGCAGCGCCCATCTTCTCGCATTCCTTGACATAAGCATCCCAATCCTTGTCCAGATCGTAGGTGCCGTTAATGAAGCCTGCCCAGTAGTCATCGCAGTACAGGCCCAGGTCGGTGGACAGTTCAGCGATCTTGTCGGACTGCTCAGTGGTCAGGTGCAGGTAGTTCTGCCAGCCAAAGCGGCCGTAGTCTTCCTTCACCTGGGCCAATGTCTCCCTCAGCTCAGTGTCTGCAGGTAGGACCATGCTGGCTTTGACCCAGCGGGGAGCCAGGATGGGGGTGTAGCCATAGCCGGCAGTGAAGCCATCGACGAGGGACTCAACCTTGAAGGGATCCTTGGAGACATACTTGAAGTCGACGCCTTCCAGGCCCCAGCGGGAAGCCATGGTAGCCTCTTCGCTGTACATGTAGTCCAGCAGCAGCACGCAAATTTCGGGATACTCGGTGTACGCGGAAACAGCACCGATGCCCTGCTGGTAGTCAGCGCCCAGAACATAAGTAGGCTCATCGTGGACAGCACTGGTAACGGGCGTAATGTATGTCCAACCGGTCATGCCCTTGAAGGTAGAGGATTCGGGATCGTCGGTGTACTCACCCATGAATACCAGATCCTGCTGGAACTTAGCATAGTGCTCATCAAAGGTCTGGGTGAAGATTTCTTCGTCAATGGCGCCAGCCTCCCACATTTCATGCAGCTGACCCAACAGATACTTGTACTCATCACTGGTAGGAGCGAAGTAGACTTCGCCGTCCTTGTCATCAAAGATGCAACCCTGCCAGGGCCAGTATGCAGCAATACCAACCATGGACAGTGCCTGTCTCTTGAATGCCTTGGGCTCGCAGGACCACAGAACTTCGTTACCGACGATGCCATCTCCATTGGCGTCGGTCTTGGTCATTGCGACCAGGACATCGGTCAGCTCTTCCAGGGTGGTGGGGACCTTCTGTTTAGCGTTCTCCAGGAATCTCTCGTTGATCGCGTAGACAACATGAGCAGTGGAGTAGTTCATAGAGGGAAGACCATAGATGCTGCCGTCAGCAACAACGAATGCACCGTAGGATTCGGGCTTTTCTTCCCACAGCTCCTTGATATTGGTGCCGTACTCATCCAGCAGGTCGTTCAGCTTCAGGATCTGGCCGTTGCCGCCGTAGTTCAGATAATCCGCTTCTGAGAAGCCGCACTGGATGAACAGGTCGGGCATCTGCTCGGGAGAAGCCATGATCAGAGGCAGCTTGGTCTTCAGCTCTTCTGCGCTGTAGGATTCTACCTCAAAGTGAATACCGGTCTGCTCCTCAAGCCAGGTCCAGTAACCAGCCTTATCGGCAGTATCATAAGCCTGACCTACAGGATCCTGAGTCAGAACCTTCAGAGTAATCTCCTCGTTTACGATGGGCAGAGAGCCAACATTAAACAGGGAGGGCTCGGTTGTTGCGACTGTGGTGTCCTTAGGTGTGGTGGACTTAGAGGGCTCAGTGGTAGTACCAGGGTTGTTGTTGTTACAACCGGCGATACAGCCAACCACCATCAGAACAGCCAGAATCAACGCGACGAGTTTCTTTGCGTTCATGTGTTTTTTCCTCCTTAAATTATATATCATAAATGCGGCTTGATGCCAATCTGGAGAATATCGGATCAAGTCCGCACAATGACCGAAGTCAGATTCCGATCAGCCCTTGACAGAGCCGATCATGACACCCTTTGCAAAGTATTTCTGCAGGAACGGATAAATGATCATCATGGGGACGGTGGATACCACAATCAAACAATACTGCATAACCGACGCCATCTGCATACTGCCCATTGCACTGTCCAACTCGATCAACCCTTCACTGATCATCACCTGCATAGCCTTGATATTGCTCAGCAGTCTGCGCAGGAACAGGCTCAAGGGGAACTTTGCCTTGTCACTCAGGTAAATCATTTCCGTGAAATAACTGTTCCAACGGCCCACACCGACATACAAGGCTATAACCGCGATAATCGGCTTAGACAGGGGCAGCACGATCCGCACAAAGAACTTCTCGTTGCTGCAGCCATCAATTCTGGAAGCTTCCAGCAGTTCCACGGGTATCGTTGTGGAGAAGAAAGTCCTGGAGACGATAATGTTGTAAGAAGATGCCAAACCACTGAGAATGATCGCCCACCTGGAGCCGACCAGTCCTAAATTGTTCATGTTCAGATATCCAGGAATCAAGCCGCCGCTGATGAACATGGTGATCATAATCAAGGTAGTTACGATATTACGGCCGACAAAATCCTTTCTCGACAGGGCGTAGGCACAGGGAAGGGTTACCGCAAGACTCAAAAGCGTACCAAATACTGTATAGTAGATCGTATTACCGTATCCGATCCAGATATCCTTTTGACCCAGGACCATCTTATAGGCCTCCAGCGAAAAGGGCTTTGGATACAGGTATACGCCTGTAACCTGGCTGCTGAAGGAGACCATCACGATGTAGTAAAGAGGATAGAGGCAGATCAGCGTCACCAACGCCAGCACGACGGTGTTGAATACATCAAATACCTTATCGGTAAAGCTCTGATTTTTCCACATTTCAAGCTTATTGTTTGTAAGCTTCGTTTTCGTTTCAAGCTTATTCATATTCTCTCCTCCTTCCTTACCACAGACCGTAATCCTTGTCCACCCGCTTACTGAGTGTATTCACGGAAATCAGCAGAATCGCGTTGATCACAGCGTTAAATAAACCTACCGCCGCCGAGAAGCTGTACTGGGCGCCCTGAAGACCGGAGCGGTAAACATAGGTGGAAATAACCTCACTGGCGCGCAGGATGGTATCATTCTGCAGCAGATATGTTTTCTCATAGCCTACACTCAGGATGCTTCCGCACTGCAGGATCAACTGAATGATAATCGTGGGGATCAGCACAGGGATATTGATGTGCCAGATATACTGCAGCTTGCTTGCGCCGTCGATCTTCGCGGCTTCGATCAACTGCGGATCTACACCAGACAGGGCAGCGAAGTAAATGATGGAACCCCAGCCCGCGCCCTGCCAGATACCGGACAGTACATAGATCCATTTAAAGGCAGATCCCGTATTCAACAGGTTGATTTTGCTCATCCCCATTGATTGTCTGACAGTATTGATGGCAATGCCCAGAACGCCGTTGGACGGGCTCAGGAAAATGGTAATGGCGCCGCAGAGGACGACCAGAGAAATAAAGTGAGGCGCATATGTAATGGTCTGTACCGCTTTGCGGAACTTCATGTTCTTCACTTCGTTCAGAAGCAGTGCCAGAATGATGGGAACCGGGAAACCGATGGCCAGATTCAGAAGGCTGATGGATAAGGTGTTCTTCATGACCGTCTCAAACCATGTAGATTTGAAGAACCGGACGAAATGATCAAAGCCTACCCATTCACTCTGTCCAAACGCTTCGCCGACACGGTAATTCTGGAACGCGATCTGGACACCGTACAAAGGCACATAGTGGAAGACTATGTAATATAAGATTGCGGGCAGCACAAACAGATATAGAACCCAGTTGCGCCTGATGCCCATTATGAGCTTTTTCGTTTTCGCATTATTCATGTTCTGGCCCCTTTTCAAAATTTTTCTAACTCATACCCGTAATTATAAGCACCAACCTGTTTTTTGCAATTTGTAAAAGCAGACACAGGCTCTGCAAACCCCCATAAATATTGGTTTTTCTGGAACTTGGTGTCTGTTTTTCCTAAGTCACTCCCTTTTTCTCTATTACCGGACAGCGTCTTTGGCAGTGCTGAACAAATCATAATCAAAATGCCGCAGTCCATTCGTCAATTTGCCCGGCAGGCTGTGACGCTATCGAGAATCGGAATGCCGCATACTTCTGCCCGATCTTTACCCCGCCGCAAAACTGTCCACACATTTTTTGGCTATCGCATAGGCTTCCGGTGAGATGGGTTCATCGGGATCCGCGAAGGGGTTGTCCCCGACGGAATTGCCCGTCAATACGCGATACCAAAGCAGACCCAGGGCGTAGCGGCCCAGTCCGAAGGAAACATGGGCATCGTCCCGGTGAATCGTCGGGATCCCTTCTTCCAGCAGCTTTCCCAAAAGGGTACCGGAGGGGATGATCCCATCGGCGCCGATTTCGGACGCGATCTGCTTATAAGTTCTCTGAACAGCAGCCAGCATTTCTGCGGAGGTGGAGAACTTCGTCACATTGAACAGCGTCTCACAGCCCTCCTTATAAAACCAGGTCTCGTGAAGCAGAAGCTTTGCCTTAGGCGCATATTCCCGGATCATGTCCGTCAAGTCAAAAATGTAAGGGCGGTAGGTTTCCGGATCGCCGCTATGTCCGCTGTACTGCTGGATGGTCACCACATCCCATTTACGGCTGCACAGAGCCTCTTCCAGAGAAACGAAGAAGCCAGTCTTTTCGCCGTTGCTTTCCAGCTCATAGACACGCCCGCCGCTGAGCATATTACGGTGATGCCGTTCCAAAGGGCATCCTCCAATACAAAGATTTGTCGTATTCAGACTCACGCCATCGGCACGGGCGATCCGGTGCAGATACCGGGTAGCATCCTGCGAGAAGCTGTTGCCGATCGATAGAATTTCCATAGTATGTACTCCTTAACCCATAAATTAACGGGACAAATTGGTAATATCAAATTCCCTCTCTGCGCTTATCCAGAACCTATCACAAGGATCGGCGCAGGGACGGGCTACCCCAGCATTTTCAAGATGTATGCCCCGATCACTTTTGTGTACTCCAGCAGCTTGTTACATTCCACATACTCATTGGGCTGGTGCGCGCCGCCTGGCTTGCTGAAATCCCGGCCGATCCCAAAAGTAAATACCCAGTCACTGCCGTACTTGGACATAACAGACATATCCGAAAGACAGGAACCGCAGACAAGGGGTTCTTTCCCCGTTACCTCTCTGGATGCCGCCAGCATAGTTTTGATATCTTCACTGTCCGGTTCACCGTACACATAATGGAAGAACCGTGTTTGCAGCTTAAAGCCGTCTCCAATGATGCCCAGCGGCGCAAGCCGGTCCGCCAATTCCTTTTCCAGCAGGGCCAGCTCCGCAAAGATCTGTTCCTTTGTCTTATCGGTGTAATACACAAAATATACTTCGCCGTTGCCCAGATCCATGCCATTGCTGCCTGCCCGCACGCCCATATACCGCAAAGAGGTTTCCGGAATGATCGTGCCTGCGTAGAACCGGTTTTCTTCCAGTTCCCTGCGGCGGTTGGCGGCGAATTTCTCCATCACTTCCAGCACCACCGGCAGTGCGCTGGCTGCCTGCTTCGCGCTGTCCACCGTGTTTTGGGTATGGAACAGGTACTTCATCTCTCCGCCGCCGGAACCGCAGTGCCAGATCTGATCTTCCAGGCCATCCATACTCACGATATGGGGACAGGGGTCCCGCAAAACAGCCGCCAAAGCGCCATGGGATCCGCCATATTCCTCATCGCAATAAGCTGAGAACAACAGATTGGCCTTTGGATGGAAGCCCTCATCTTTCAAAAGCTTTATCAGAAACAGCGCCGCTGCCAGGGCGTATTTATCGTCACACGCGCCACGGCCAAGGATCTTTCCATCCTTTATCACACCTGCCAGAGGGTCAAAATTCCAGTTGGAAACATCTCCTATTTCAACGGTGTCTATATGGCCCATGAGCATCAGTTCGTTACGGTCCTGCGCACCTTTCCAGCAGGCTGTTACATTGTACCGATCCTGCAGATTGCGGCCGGGCCAATAATCCGGATGGTTTTCAAAATCATCCAGCTCCAAAGGCGAATATAGATCGCTGTCCAGGCCAAGCTCCTGGCAAAGCTGATAGATATACTGCGCGCACTCCTTTTCGTTTCCGCCTGTTGCAAAGTTTTCCGAGTTAATTTGTATTAAGTTACACAGCAGAGAAAACAATTCCTCTTTTCTTGTGTCGATCAACTCACAAAGCCGTTCTGTTTTCATAAGGTCATGCTCCTCATTGATATTTCAAAGGAAACTGCTCAGACTATGATATATTCTGCCTCTTCGATGACTGTGACACGCTCTCTTACCATGCGCGCAAAGTACATTGTGTCCAGCACGCTCTGTACGGCATCTTCATTTTTTATGATGTAGTCTCCCGCTTCCGCACAGTATTTTTCGGCAAGCTCTGTATTTTTCGCAAGCTTTGCCAGGATCTGCTTACCTACCAGAATATAGGCGTTTCTGTGGTATTCCAGGTATTCCCACGACTTTCTCTGACATGCATTCTCAAGGTTCTGATGCTTTTCGATCTCACCGCCAAAGCTTTCCATCCGCTTGATGGCATTTTCGACTTTCTTCTTGAATTCCGCTCTGTCAACCTGCTTTTTGTTGGTTATGGCACCAATGTCAAAGGCATCGGAGAGGGCGGAGAAATACTGACCGATCAGCTCCGCAGACCCCTTGCCGAAGCTCGCTTCGTACAGCTCATGACGGATCGTTTCATAATCCGCCTCCCTGTTCCACAGGGTCTTACCCATAACCGTCATTGCAAGAGAGGATGGGAACGCATTTCTCTGAAGCTGGCAGGAGATATAACCGTTGATACCCAGAGAACCGAGATTCTTGATGTCCTGAGAGAGAATCTTGGAGATTCCCTCGCCGCCTGCGTCCAGGATCTGATCCCACATCAGGTGGTAATCAAAGTCTGTACAGTCGCCTTTATACTTTTCTTTCCACGCGTTGAGGAACGCCAGATGCTTGGCAACGGGGGTACAATCCCAGGTGTAGAAAGCGTTAGTCTTGTATTCGGATATCTCCTTGACCGTATATTCACCCGGCAGCGGCGTAAAATAGTCTCTCCAGATGGGCGCGAACAGGAACATTGTGTTATCGGTATTACGAACCTCCTCAATGACCGGCGGATGGGATGTGTTGCAGGCCAGCAGGAACATGACCTTTGCTTTCAGTCCCTCTTTCGCGAATACATCCGTAATATCGTTCACCATTCTTACATAGTGGTCGGAATATCTGCCCTTCAAGCACTCGGGGCACTCGCAGGTATTGTTGGGCCAGTCACCCAGCCAGAAGTGGATAACATCCGCCTCGGGATGGTTATGGGCATAATCCACGAATGCTTTGACCATGGTATTCCTGACATAGGGGTTGGAATAACAAAGCTGTGTCTGAAGAGGTGTATTCTTCCACACCTTTCGCTCACCTTTCACAAGTGCGCAGATCTCCTCGTATTCCTTGGGGAAGGACGCATATTGATACCAGCCGCTATCGGAAATACCAAAGGGGAAGCATGTCCATCCGTGGCCCATCGTATGAAGCAGCAAGCCTCTCTTTTTGATTTCTTCGACCATGAGGTCTCTGTATTCCATGGTCTTGGCTTCATCGTAAGGCTCCGGCTGCTTGTAAGGATTGCCCTGGTGGGAATACCACCTGTCAAAGAACGCATGGGGAACGCTGAACTGAATGTAGTAGCTGTTGAAGCCCACCTTCGGCATCCATTCGATCATATCCAGGGCGTTCTCAATGCTGATAGCGCCCTCGATGCACATAACACGGTGTCTTTCGTATGCCTTTTCAGAGATGTAGATATCCTTTGTATCACATACCTCCGGGTAAACGGTACCGTCCTTGCCGGGACGCACGAAGGTGATTCCCCATTCGGCAAGGAGTCTGTAAACACCGAAAAGGATACTTCTCTCGTTTGCGCCCGCGATGCAGCCCTTTCTGTCCTTCACATGGATCTCATAGGCATCATCAAAATAGGGGTCGTCCACTTCCAGCCCGGAACCGTATTCGGACAGCAGACCGAGAGAAATTTCCGCGGTCACGCCGAGCTTTGCGAGATATTTGTCAAGCTCTCATTTGGTAAATTCTCTGACATTATATTCTTTCATGGTAAGTCGCTCCATTATCCTGACCTTATTTCAGTCTATACATGATGATTAACTATTGGCGAAAATGCTCAGATTCCGATAAATTCTGTTTCTTCAATCACCGTTACGCGTTCTCTCAGCATACGGGCAAAGAACATGGTATCCAGGACACTCTGAACAGCATCTTCGTTCTTCATAATGTAATCGATCGCTTCTTCACGGTACTTTTCGGCAAGCTCCTTGTCCTTTGCCAGCAGCGCGAGGATTTGTTTTGCCATAAGGATATAGGCGTTCCTGTGGTATCCAAGGTATTCCCAGGATTTTCTCTGACAGACATCCTCCAGATTTTCGCGCTTTTTGATTTCATCGCCAAAGCTTTCCATCAGCTTCATGGCGTTTTCAATCTTCTGTTTGAATGCTTCTGCGTTACACTTCTTTTGTTTCTGTATGACACCTATGTCAAAGGCATCGGAAAGCGTGGAGAAGTAATTGCACATAAGCTCTACCGAATCCGCGCCGAAGCTTGCGGCATAGAGATCCCGGCGGATCTCATCAAAATCCGCATCCCTGTTCCACATGGTTTTGGCCATAACTGTCATACCGAGAGAAGATGGGAACGCGTTTCTCTGAAGCTGGCAGGAAATAAAGCCATTCATGCCCAGAGGGGAAAGATTTTTGATGTCCTGGGACAGGATCTTGGAGATCCCCTCGCCGCCCGCGTCCAGGATGTGATCCCACATCAGGTGGTAGTCAAAGTCCAGACAGTCGCCTGCGTATTTTTGCTTCCAGGCATATAGGAATGCAAGATTCTTGTCAACAGGGAGGCACTCTCTGCTGTAAAAAGCGTTGGTTTTGTATTCAGAGATCTCCTTAACCGTGAACTCGCTGGGGAACGGGGTATAAAAGTCTCTCCATATGGGCGCAAAGAGAAGCATGGTATTTTCAGCATTGCGGATGTTTTCCAGCACCGGCGGATGATTTGTGTTGTAGAAAAGCAGGAATCCAAACTTTGTCTTCAGCTTCTCTTTTGCCAATATGTCTGTGATCTCATTCACAACCCTTATATAGTGGTCGGCAAATCTGCCCTTTAAGCACTCGGGACATTCGCAGGTATTGTTCATCCAGTCACCGCCCCAGAAGTGGACAATATCCGCCTCCGGATGGTTGTGGATGTAATCAATAACCGCTTTGACGATCGTATCAATGACATACCGGTTAGAATAGCAAACCTGTGTTTTCAGCGGCGTATTCTGCCACACCTTCCGCTCACCCTTCACAAGAGCGCAGATATCCACATATTCCTGGGGGAAAGACTCATGTTTGTACCAACCCTTATCAGAAACACCAAAGGGGAAACAGGTCCATCCGTGTCCGATGGCATGCAGGATCAGACCCCTCTTTTTTATCTCCTGTACCATACGGCCGTGGTATTCTGCCGACAGCTCTTCACTGTGCAGCTCCGGTTCTTTATGGGGGTTGTCCATGTGGGAATACCATCTGTCAAAGAAGATGTGGGGAATGCTGAACTGAATATAGTAGCCGTTAAAACCCGCCTTTGGCAGCCATTCGATCATATCCAGAGCATTTTCAATGCTGATGGCGCCCTCGATGCACATAACACGGTGTCTCTCGTATGCCTTTTCAGAGATATCGATGTCCTTTGCATGGCACACCTTCGGGTAAACAGTGCCGTCCTTTCCGGGACGCACAAAGGTGATTCCCCATTCGGCAAGCAGCCTGTAGACACCGAGAAGGATGCTTCTTTCATTAGAACCCGCGATATAGCCCTTTCTGTCCTTTACATGGATCTCATAGGCATCATCAAAATAGGGATCTTCCACTTCCAGCCTGGAGCCGTATTCGGACAGCAGACCGAGAGAAATTTCCGCGGTCACGCCGAGCTTTGCGAGATATTTGTCAAGCTCGCACTTTGTAAATTCTCTGACATTGTATTCTTTCATAGAAGTTCGCTCCATTCTTTTGACCTTATTTCAGGCCATACGCAATAATTGTACAGCTTCTTTTCTGGGGCAGCGTAACCGTCAGTGTATCGGTGCCCTCAGCCGACAGGCCGCTGTCGAAGTTTTGATAAATATATATTTTGTTTTCATCCAGACCTTTCAGTTTCAGCTCCACCTGCGCAAAAGGTGATTCGCTCCGTCTGAAGGCCATTACGATACCGCTTTGTGTTTCAGGATCATGGTACTGCCATATGGCCCATACTCTCCAAAATAACGAGATCTTTTAAGGATAATCATCGTTGTTCCAATGATCTTTTCCTTATTCTGGAATTTCTCCGCAAGTCTTGTGTACTTATCCATTGTTCTCCCCTTTTCTAAACTTCCTTTTTACTGATTGCAATACGGACAGTTCTCACTTATCTGCCTGAAGCCATTATACCCCCAGCAATATGCTCCCACAATATGTAAAACAAGACATATCATTGGTAATAGGCGACAAATCTTCCCCGTCGTGTCTTGTTTTGCATAGGGGTATCATGGCCGGTGTCCCCTTTTCGACACATGTCTGCATACTGCTATTCAAAACGACTCAGACGTCATTTCCGCCATTTTCTTTTGCGGAATGCTGGATCATTCCTATCCCGGATATACCCTGCAGCCTATCCGTACGCCCCAGAAGCCTGTCTGACATATGTATAAAAAAGAAGCTGTTGCACAATGCTGCAACAGCTTCTTACGCTATACATTTGTCTACACCCTGCGGATGTAATGGCGGTCATTGACCGTCTGCGGACGACATAATATTCGCCCCTACAGGTTCCTTGATAGATTTTTGAATTCTGCAACAGACCCTTTTTATGCCTTCAGGCTTTTATAGAAGGCGCTTCTGATTCGGGGCTGGTAGTATTCCTCCATGGGATTGAGCATGTGAGCAGCATAGAAAAGGCATGCCTGGGCATCGGTGTCCACAAAAACGGATGAACCGGCAGCACCACCCCAGCCAAATTCCCCGGTGGTTGCATGATCCAGGACTGTTCTGACACCCATACCGTAGCCAAAGCCTTTCAGCTGGGGCCAGTTAAAATCCGCCAGTTGGGTTTTGTTTAGTGCGTTTTTCTGCAGCAGGTCCACAGTTTCAGGCTTCAGAATCCGTTCTCCCGTGAGGCCCAGACCGGAGTTTGCAAGGGCAGCGCACAGCTTGGCGTAATCCTCGGTGGTTCCAGTGATGCCCGCGCCGCCGCTGTCATATTCCTGGCCGAACACATAGTGGGAGGTCTTGTCTGGTATCTCTTTCCAGTACCCTTCTGCTTGGGGGCAAAGACCCGATTGCAAGATCACCGGGTCGGTGATATCGCCAGTCACATAGCGGTAGAGAGATGCCATTTTGTGTTTCACTGCCTCATTGTGGTAGCAGCAGGTGTCCATTTCCAAGGGATCAAAAATACTCTCTTTTACATAGTCCCGGAATTTTTTCCCGGAGGCCACCTCCACCACGCCTGCCAGCACATCGTGGCACAGACTGTAGCGCCAATGGGTGCCGGGTTCAAATTCCAAAGGCTCCTGCGCCAGGCAGCGAAGCACTTCCAGTGTGTCCATTCTGCCTTCCGTCAGGGCCATGGCCCGCCCAAATGCCGGGGCGCCGGTGTCATAATTGAAGCCTGCCGTCATGGTAAACAGGTGCCGCAATGTAATAGGAACCGTTGCCTCCCGCAGTCCTTCGGGGGTTTTTACGCTCATGTACCGGAATTCCGGGATATAGGCATGCAGCGGATCATCCAATCCAATAACACCCTTCTCCCACAGCTGTAACGCGGCCGTGACTGTGGCGACTTTCGAGCAGGAGTAGATATTGATATAATGCTCTGTGGACATTGGCTCCCGGCTCCGCACATCCGCAAAACCCGAAGCGTAGGAAAAAACCCGTTTGCCCCCAACATAGACTACCGCGGCGTTTCCGGGATACCGCCCGGTGGTCAGTTCCTCCATCATATCCTGCAAGGGTTGAAAATCCATAGGTAGATGCCTCCTTCGCCAATTCCAATTTGTGTCAATTCTGGTTTTGACGATAAATAGCATATCGCATATTTGACTAACCGTCAAGTACCATACTTTGCATTACTTTCATCTGCAACGCCTGGACACCGGCTTTTTGGGCGGCTTCCGCAATGACTTCTACAGGGCAGGAATTGATACGGAACAGATCATGGTGCATCAACCTGCATATCAAAGACCTGAACAATGTGGTGGAAGCCGCTTCCTGCTATGACAGCCCCATTCCCCTGACCCAGTCTGTACTGGAAATGATGAAGGTTCTCAGGCGAGATGGCGATGACGGCTGCGACCACAGCGCCCTGGTGAAATACTACCAGAAGCTCACCGGCGAAGCACTGCATCACTAATCCTATCACAGCACTGCAAACATTGACCCATGTGAAATCACTGTTGCTGGGACAGAGATACTTTACCTTTCCGTGACCGTCTTTTTCGGTCAATGAACAACATATATAAAAAATCCACTCATAGCTGCCTTTGGGGGGCTATGAGTGGATTCTTTTTATCTGCCTAAACTTACATACTTACTCTGATGGCACCTTTTCCGCCAATAAGGATTTGCGAAACTGCCCCGGTGTCTTGCCGGTGGTCGCTTTGAACTGACGAATAAAGAAGCTGATATTATCAAAACCGCATGTCAGCGCCACCTCCAACACCGACATGTGCCCCTCATGCAGCAGATATTTTGCGTGACGGATCCGCAGCGCGTTGAGATATGTGATAGGAGTCGTATGGGTGTGCTTTTTAAAGTAGCTGCAAAAATATTTGGCATTCATGCCCGCACTGGAGGCAATGGCATCCAGTGTGAGTTTTTGACCGAAGTTGGCCTGCATAAAATCAATGGCCCGGCACACCGGCGTGGCAGGAACCGGCATTCCCGCCTGTAAGAGCTTTTGCTGCTGACACAGATCCAGGAATAACAGCAGGTGCGCTACGGTGGCTGCTGCCGATTTTTGTTCATAGGCATCCGCGATCCGGTAAAACTGTTCAATCAGCAGGCTGTCCCGGCTTTGCCTCGGCAGCCGCAGACGGCCTTCATAAAGCGGCGTAAGCAGTTCTGTCATGGCAGCATTTTCTGCCGGAAGCGTCAGCAGCTGCCGGGGAACAACCATACAATCATAACGGGAGGGCGCTGCCGCCACATGCATCGCATGAACCTCATTGGGATTGATAAAGTAGAGATAGCCCGGACGGGTTTTGATTACATCGCCTTCCACAACGAGTGTTGTACTGCCCTCCAGCATCAGGAAAAATTCCAGGTCACCGTGGTAATGCGAAGGTGTGATACAACTACCCGGTATATGCCCACGCTGCCGGTACAGTCCCAGAGGAAGCCCCTCCCGGCCGCGTTTGGCGTTTTCCAGTGTAACAGCCATAGTCTCTCCTTGTGTGAAAATATGAAAATAGTGCTATTTATTATAACCATAATAAGAGATTTTTCGAAAAAAATCAACTATAATATAAAAAATACAAAAAAAGGAGTGATAACTGTATGCACGAACGCTTCAAGTGGCCGGTGACACCGCTGGCCCATCCTGACAACATTGTAATCCACAAGCACTGGCGCTTCACTGTGCTGACAGACCGGTTGATCCGCATGGAATATGACCCCCAGTCTGTCTTTGAGGACCGGGCCAGTCAATCGGTCTTTCACCGGGATTTTCCGAAGGTAACCTTTACCCGCTCGGAGGACGAGACATTTGTTCTGGAAACGGCATTTCTGTGCCTGCGCTGCGGGGATCAACTGGAGGATCTGCGTGTTTCCCTGAAGCAGTGGCCTATCATGTGGCGCTACGGGGATGCCGTGGAAACACTGGGCGGCACCATATCCACCCTTGACCGTGTTGACGGCAGTATTCCGGTGGAACCGGGTGTCTGTTCCCGCAGCGGATTTTCCGTGCTGGATGACAGTGGGTCCATGATTCTGAACGACGGTTGGGTCGATGTACGCAGCGAAGGCACAAAGGATCTGTACTTCTTCGGCTACGGCCATGATTACATCGCCGCCGTACAGGATTATTGCCGTCTGACAGGTGTACCGCCGCTGCTGCCTGCCTATGCGCTGGGCAACTGGTGGAGCCGTTACTATGCTTATACCCAGCAGGAATATCTGGATCTGGTGGAGAAATTTAAGCAGGAGGATCTGCCTTTCTCTGTTGCCGTTGTGGATATGGATTGGCACATCACCGAGCTGCCTGACGGCCGCAGCGGATGGACCGGCTATACCTGGAATGAAGCGCTTTTCCCCGACTACAGGAAATTCCTGCAGGACATCCATGGCTATAACCTGAAAACATCCCTCAATCTCCACCCGGCTGATGGCGTACGGGATTTCGAGGTAATGTACGAAGATATGTGCAAGGCCCTTGGCCGTCCGGCTGACGGCAGCCCCTGCAAGCTGGATCTCCTTGACCCGGACTTTATGGAGAAATACTTTGATGTGATCCACCATCCCTATGAAGCGGACGGCGTTGATTTCTGGTGGATGGATTGGCAGCAGGGCCGTAGTTACCGGTGGATCCACGAGCCCAATACCGACGATAAGCTCCACGATCCCCGGGAGATCCTGGATCCACTGTGGCAGTTGAACCACCTGCATATCCTCGATATCCAGCGCAATGGCAAGCGTCCCATGTTCTTCTCCCGTTACAGTGGCCCGGGAAGCCAGCGCTACCCGGTAGGCTTCTCCGGGGACACCGTCGTATCCTGGGAATCCCTCGATTTCCAGCCCCAGTTCACTGCTACCTCCTCCAATATCGGTTATTGCTGGTGGAGCCATGATATCGGCGGCCACTATTTCGGCTACCGGGATGACAATATGGTAGCCCGTTGGGTGCAGTACGGCGTTTTCTCCCCCATTAACCGTCTGCACTCCAGCAACAATCCCTTTATCAACAAGGAGCCCTGGGACTATGATGCGGTCACTGAACGGGTGATGCGAGACTGCCTGAAGCTGCGCCATCAGTTGTTCCCCTATCTGTACACCATGAACTACCGTACTCATACGGAGCTGAAACCCCTGGTTATGCCCATGTATTACACCCATCCCGAGTGCCAGAATGCCTACGAGGTCAAGAATCAGTATTGGTTCGGTGATCAGATGATCGTAGCGCCCATAACCGAAAAGGACAGCGAAGGTTCCCGGCTGGGCCATGTCAAGGCCTGGCTGCCGGAGGGTATCTGGACTGACTTCTTCACTGGTGTCGTATACGACGGCCTTGGCGGCCGCCTGCTGGACATGTACCGCAACGCGTACAGCATTCCCGTATTGTGTAAAGCAGGCGCCATCGTACCCATGCAGGCGCACCGTATCCACGACAACCGTCTGGGCGGCGCCGAGGCACTGGAAATCCGGATTTTCCCCGGTGCGGACAATACCTTTACGCTGTATGAGGATGCCGGCGATGGAAACGCGTACAAAGACGGGGCATTTGTTACCACTCAGATGCGCCTTGACTACACCGATCAGAAAGCAACCTTCACGGTCATGCCGGCCCTGGGCGATTGCTCACTGATCCCGGCGCAGAGAGAATACACCTTGTACTTCCGCGGTTTCTCCCGTCCTGCGGCGGTTACCGTCAACGGCACTGCAGCCGGCTTCTCTTATGATGCCAAGACCCATACCATTTCGGTCACGGCGGATGCCGCGGCTGCGGACGGCTTTACCGTCACGCTCACCGCGGAAGATCTGCGCAATCGCAATGAGGATGTGCTGGACCGTGCGGTCGATATTCTGAAACGCAGTCAGATCGGAATGGACTTTAAGCAGCAAGTGTATCAGCATTTGACCGCAGGCTATCCGACCTTTGATAAACTGGTATCCGAACTCAATTACTGTCCCCGCACTCCCGGCGAGAGAGATACCGTATGGGCCGTTCTGGAAGGATATATGCTGGATAAAAAATACGAAAGATAAGTAAGATTAGTCTCTTCGCGGGCGGTCAATGACCGCCCTGCATCCCCGGGATGTAGACAAATGCATAGCGTAAGGAGCTGTTGCAGCATTGTGCAACAGCTCCTTTTTTTATTTGGGGAACATGGCGTAACTCCAGGCTCTGCTAAGTTCACCCCCTGCAATCCATCAGCGCTGCGTGTGAAAGCCGTATGCGCAATGAAAAATCCGTTTCATTCCCGAATATCCAACAGTTTTTCTCATTTCCGGTTCTGCTGCCTGTACACCCGTGGAGAGGTACCGGTTATTTTGTGGAATATTCTGAAAAAGTGGTTATAGTCAGAAAAACCTACGCAGTAAGCGATGTCCGCAATCGAAATATCCCGCTGCAGGAGCAGATTCTGGGCGTGGATGATCCGTCTTTTGCGGATATACTCCGCAGGACCACAGCCGAGGTAATCCATAGCTACCTCATACAGCTTGGTTCGGCCGATGCTCATGGCCACACACATCTTCCACCACGATCGGCTGTGAAATATGATCATCGATGTACTGATCCAACTGCCGGATAAATTCGGCTTTCTCAAGGGTCACCCAGCGGTTTGTCATCACATAGCTCGTGATCGCTTTCAGGACCACTGCGGCAGCCTCCAGTTCCGCGGTAGATTTGGAGGGAATTTCATCTATCTGACCGGCATAACCGGGATACTTCTTCTTGATCTGGTCTTTTATCGGTATTTCGTTTTCCCTGGGGATGATCTGTCCGAACATTACATAGGCAAGCACGCCGTTTTTATCGGTAATGGGCACCACAACCTCTGTCAGTCCCGCATGACAGCGGTAACGCACAAGCTCCCGGGTCTTTGCGCACAGGCGGCAGCCTCTTTTATCGCTGAGCTGGCAGCCGCTCTCTCCATCCCGATCCTGCCGAAGCATTGCGCAGAACGATTCCCGGGTTGAGGGATACGCCAGCACTTCTGTAAACTCAGCATCAAATATTACGATACGGATTTTTGTCAGCGTGTAAAACGAGCGCATAACACCGTATAAGCTGCTGAAATCAAGCTGCAGCATCTGAACACCCCCCTTTGCTTACAATAGCATATCCTTTTTGTAAATGCAACGATTGTTTGTTTTCGTATTTTTTTACAATATTTCAGCGATGTATGCCGGGGAATGGGTATGCAGGCAAGCGAATCACCCTGTTTTCCCTACTGAAACTATACAAAAATCATTTTGCGGACAAATATACAATAGTTTGAACGAATCTACCTTTATTCTCCCGATGGCCCCAGCTATGCTATCACAGTAGAGTCGTATGCCTGTAGGGTATACCGTCCTTCCGTAGAGAATGAGGAGAATCCTTTCAGCACGCCCCTGATGCACTACCTACGGAAATCCCCAAAATTGGAGGAATTGTTTATGAGAAAAATGACATTTGCCCTTTGCTTCTGCAACCGTGGCTTTATGCCCGGCGAACTGATCTACGGTGCCCGTGAGGATATGGTCAAGGCCGTTACCGCAGCCGGCTATGACTACATCATGATGGATGCTGGACTCACCCGCTATGGCGGTGTGGAGACCCGTGATGAGGGCCGTCTGTATGCCAAGTGGCTGAAAGAGCACGAAGGCCAGTATGACGGTGTTATCTTCTCCATGCCTATTTTTGCTGACGAGAACGGTGCTATTACCGCCCTGCAGGATGCTGGTGTTCCCATTCTGATGCAGGCATACCCCGATGAGATCGGCAAGATGGATTTCCAACACCGCCGTGATGCTTACTGCGGTAAGTTCTCTGTTACGGATGTATTCTGCCAGTACAATGTACCCTTTACCGTTCTGAAGCCCCATGTGGTACATCCCCTGTCTGACAAATTCCAGGAAAACCTTCGCGATTTTGCGGCTATCTGCCGTGTGGTGGGTGGTATGAAGCGCTTTAACCTGGGATGCATCGGTGCCCGTACCACCGCCTTCAAGACTGTCCGCTTTGACGAGATCACCATGCAGAAGTATGGCATCAATGTGGAATCCTTTGACCTGTCCGAGCTGTTTGCCAAGGTAAATGAAAAGAAAAACGATGATCCTGCCGTTCTCGCCAAGATCGAGCGGCTGAAGAACTATTCTGACTTTACCCGCGTTCCCAAAGCCAATATGTACACCCTGGCTAAGGTCAGTGTAGTCATTGACGAATACATTGAGGAGTACCACCTGGATGCTCTGGCTCTTCGCTGCTGGAACGAGATGGAGACCTACCTGCGTATCTGCCCCTGTGTCCTGCTATCTGAACTGAATGACCGCGGCATCGTTGCTTCCTGCGAAATTGATATGTGCTCTGCCATCACCATGCGTGCCATGAACCTGGCATCCGAAGGCGCTACCGCAGTTCTCGACTGGAACAACAACTACGGCGACGACGAGAACAAGGTCATCCTGTTCCACTGCGGTCCTGTAGCGCAAAGCCTGATGGCAGGCTGCGGCACCGTCACCGAGCATAAAATGTTTGCCAAGAACGACCCCGGCAGCGGCTGGGGCTGTAACGAGGGCCGTATCAAGCCTATGCCCATTACCATCTCCAACTGCCAGACCAAGGACGGCAAGATCATCATTTACGCAAGCGAAGCCAAGTTCACCGATGATGTGATCGAATCAGAATTCTTTGGCTGCGGCGGTGTGGCGGAGATTCCCGACCTGCAGAACAAGCTGATTAAGCTGGCCCGGGGCGGTTTCAAGCACCATACCGCTATCTGTGAAGGTCACTACAAGGAAGTTCTGAAGGAAGCCTTCACCACTTACCTGGGCTACGACTGGGGCGACATTGACTAATGAGGTGATAACATGATCAGCCTTGGTATCGACATTGGCGGCACCGGCTGTAAGTGTGTCGCATTCCGTGACAATGGCACACAGCTTGCCATTGCCTATACAGAATACCCTCTGGCAGCAGGACAGGTCAACCTGCCGCCGGACATCCTGACTTCTTCTGTGTTTCAAGTGATTGCAAAATGCATTGCCCAGCTGGAAAGCAAACATGAGATCGCAGCCATTACGGTTTCCTCTTTTGGTGAATCCTTTGTTGCCATAGATCAGGATGGCAACGCCTTGACCGATATTTTGCTGTATTTCGGCAACACCCAAAGCGATGAATTCTCCCGGCTCATAAAGGATATCGGGGAAGAGAAGTTTATCAAGATCGCTAAGATTCTGCCGGATGCCTCCTATTCTCTTTCCAAAATGCTCTACACCCAGCAGGTGGCTCAGCGGCCTGTCTGGAAGTACCTGTTCATTGCCGGTTTTATTACTTACCGCTTGACGGAAAAGGCTTACGCCGATGTTTCCCTTGCCTGCCGCAGCTTGCTTTACGATGTGGAAAACCACTGCTGGTCCAAGTATCTCCTGGATGCTACAGGCATCGGCCCGGCTTCCCTGCCCGAAGTACTGCCCACTGGCAGTATTGTTGGCACCATCATCCCCCATATCGCTGCTCAACTGGGCCTTCCCCGGAATGTACAGGTAGTCATGGGCAGCCATGATCAGATCGTCAACGCATTGGGGGCCGGCGTTCATACCGTCGGCGACGCGGTAGACACCTCCGGTACCTGCGAATGCATTACGCCTCTGTTTGCCTCCATCCCCGAAAACCCGGATTTTCAGAAGAACAATTTCGCTTGTGTCCCCTATTTAGAGGACCGGGGCTATGTAACCTACGCCTACAACATCTCCGCAGGCTCGGTGGTCCGCTGGTACAGGGATGCTCTGGCCTACCATTTAAAAGGCGGGAACAGGAGCATTTATGATGTGCTCAACGAGAACTGTCCCACTGCACCTACAGCTCTGATGGTTCTGCCTTTTCTGCAAGGCATGGGCGGTACACCCGATGTAGATGCTGGCGCAACAGGACTTATCGCAGGCCTTACCACACAGACCCGTCTGCCCGATATTTACCGGGCGATCCTGGAGGGTGTCACCTTTGAGATGCGCTACAACCAGGAAAAACTGGCAGAAAACGGCGTTTCTTTTGAAAGGCTCTATGCCTGCGGCGGCGGTGCGAAATCGCCGGTCTGGCTGCAGATCAAGGCAGATATTCTGGGATGTGAGATCGTCCCTGTAAAAGCCGAGGAAACCGGCGCTATGGGCAGCGCCATTTTGGGCATTGCCGCTGTCACCGGCGAGAGTCCCTTCCATATTGCCAGGCGGTTCTGGCAATATGGCGAACCCATTCGGCCTGACAAAGAACACACAAGCTTTTATAACCGGCGGTACGAAGTCTACAAGGCCCTGCGTAACGCCTATCGGAAAGGTTGGTGCTAACAATGGTGAATCCGTATATCGGACACACAAGTCAGCTTTGCGGTGTAGAGGAAGTACGGCTGGTCGGTGGTAAGGGTGACGGTGTGCGCCTTATGCAGCTTCGCAATGCTGCTGGCCTGCAGATGACCGTATGCGCTGACCGCTGCGCGGATATTTACCGTCTGAATTTCAAGGGCGACAATATGGGCTATTTCTCCGCAAACGGCTATGTTGCCCCTGCTTATTATGATGAACCGGGCACAGGCTTTCTGAAGAGCTTTACTGCAGGTTTTTTAACCACCTGCGGTCTGACCGCCGTTGGAAATCCCTGTACCGACGAAAGCGAAGAGCTTCCCCTTCACGGCACCATCGGCAACACACCCTGTGAACGCATTTGGTGGGACGATGACGCGGAAAACATCTATATTCACGCCCTTGTAAACGACAGCGGTGTTTTTGCCCGGAAACTGATGCTGAAACGCACTATCTGTGTATCCAAAGAGGAAAGCAGATTTACCATTTCTGATACCGTGGAAAACCAGGGTCATCAGGCATCACCTGTGATGCTTCTGTATCACATAAATATGGGATACCCTCTGCTGTCTGAGAATTCTGTGGTGGAGATTCCTTCCCTATCTGTCAAACCCAGAAATGACCATGCCGCCAAAGACCTGGAAACCTGCTGCAGGATGCTGCCGCCCACACCCGGCTTTGAGGAGCAGTGTTATTTCCACAGCTTTGCAAACCGGGGCAGGGCATCCATCTATAACCCGGATATCCGCAAAGGCCTGACCATTTCTTTTGATGCCAATACCCTGGACCATTTTACCGAGTGGAAAATGATGGGTTACCGGGATTATGTATTGGGATTGGAACCTGGCAACTGTCATCCCGACGGACGGGATGTCATGCGGAAAGAGGGGAAGCTGAAATTCCTGCAGCCCGGCGAAACCATTACCTATGAAGTAACAGTCACGCTCTACGAGAAATAAGGAGAAGTATTATGCCAATCATTACCGGCCGGGAGAATGTCCTGGCAGTTTATGAGGAAGCTGCCAAACGGGGTTGGGTAATTCCCTGCCTGTGCAGCGAATCTTACTACGACCGAAGCCATCCTTACCGCGGCTTCTGAGTTTGCGCAAGAGCGGGGTTATGACCGAATTCCCATTACCCTGGCTATCACAAATCAGTACGATCACCGCAGCCAATCTGTGTTCTATACCAGTACCCGCCGTTGGGATATTGGCCTGAAGCTGTTCCGCAGCGACCTGGAGATCGTATCCCAGGTATTCCCCAATGTGGATGTGCTGATCCATCTGGATCACGCCCAACACGACACCGACGCAGAAATGCTGGAAAGTGATCTGAGCATGTACTCTTCTGTTATGTATGACGCATCCACGCTGCCTATGGAAGAAAACATTGCCAAGACCAAAGCCTATGTACAGCGCAAAGGTCACGAATTGCTGATCGAAGGTGCCTGTGATGAGATCGTGGATGCCACCGGCGAAGCCCGGTGTGAGATCACCGATGCAGACAAGTGTGAACGGTATATGCGGGAGACAGGCGTTGATGTGGTAGTTGCCAACCTGGGTACGGAACACCGTGCTTCTGACCAGGATCTGCATTATTATTCCGATGCTGCCAAGGCAATCAGGGCTAAGATCGGTCCCCGTATCTGCCTGCACGGCACTTCTTCCGTCTCCAATGACCAGGTCGCCAGGCTCTTTGATGACGGCATTTGCAAAGTCAATATCTGGACCGCCCTGGAGCGCGACGCTTCTCCCGCGCTGACCGAGTGGACTGTCAAGAACGCTGCCAAATGCGGCGGACCCAAGCTGGAGCAGAAACTGATCGACGAGGGTTACCTGACCCAGTCCAGTAAAACCGGCGATAAAGCCTCCCTGCAGCATTTTACCACCACTGCCCGCCAGGAGATCATCTTTAAGGAAATGAAGGAGATCGTATGGGGCTACCTGGATCTGTGGTACCGCTAACTATCATGTCCATGATATATTTATATATTTAAGTGTATAAAAAACCTACCGGTCACTGCGGAAGCCCAAAAAACCGCTTGGTACAGGCTTGGTTTTATATTTGGGTACGAACTGCGCTGCCGGCAATTATGCCATTTTTGAACACACAAGACCGTCATCAGGTAAATGACGGTCTTGTTTTTTTGTACATATTATGATATGATAATACAGATGGGAATACCAGATAATACCAGGAGGGATGATCTGTATGCAGAAATTAAATTACACTGTTTTAGAAGAGTCCGGATATGATGGATACATTCTAAAAAACGCCCCTGAAAAGGTTCTTCAATTCGGCGAAGGCAATTTTCTCCGGGCATTTGTCAACTATTGGTTTGATGTGTCAAACGAAAAGGCCGGATGGAACGGCAAGTGCTGCCTGGTGCAGCCCATTTCTCAAGGTCTGACAAAGCTGATCAACGAGCAGGACGGCCTTTACACACTGTATCTGCGTGGTACAGAAAACGGACAGAAGGTAGACAGGAAGCGTGTCATTTCCTCCGTATCCCGGTGTCTGAATCCCTACGAGGAAGCAGACTTTGCCGTCATGATGGAGGTAGCTGCCTCCGACGACCTGGAATATGTAGTTTCCAACACCACGGAAGCCGGCATCGTCTACGACCCGGCCTGCAATTTTACCGACCGGCCTGCGGCTTCCTTCCCCGGCAAGCTGACCCAGGTGCTGTACCACCGTTGGAAGGCTGAAAAGCCCGGCTTGGTGATCCTCTCCTGTGAACTGATCGACAACAACGGCAAAGAGCTTCTGAAGTGTGTGAACCAGTACATCGGCCAATGGGAACTGGATGACGCCTTCCGGAATTATGTAAACCGCGAATGCACCTTCTGCTCCACCCTGGTAGACCGGATCGTACCCGGCCGTATCCGGGACGCGGCGGAAGTCGCCCGTCTGGAAGAAGAGAACGGTTACTGTGACCCGTTGATGGATGTGGGCGAAGTCTTTGGCGTTTGGAACATCGAAGGTCCTGCCTGGCTGGAAGACAAGCTTCCCTTCAAAGCCGCAGGCGTGAATTGTATTGTAGTTCCCGATGTGACCCCCTATAAAAAGCGGAAGGTCCGTATTCTCAACGGTGCTCACACCGGCTTCGTTTTGGGCGCTTACCTGGGCGGCTACGACATCGTCCGGGACTGCATGCACGACGACGCAGTGCTTGGCTACATGAACAAGATGCTCTTTGATGAGATCCTGCCCATTCTGCCGCTGCCCAAGGAAGATGTGGAAAGCTTCGCCGCAGCAGTGCAGGACCGGTTCAATAACCCCTTCATTAACCACGAACTGCTGAGCATTTCCTTGAACTCCACCTCCAAGTGGCGTGCAAGAAATATGCCCAGCTTCCTGGAGTACATCGAAAAATACGGCAAGCTGCCCACCTGCCTTACTATGAGCTTTGCTGCCTATATCGCGTTCTTCTCCAGCGATATCCAGGAGCTGAACGAAAAGGGTCTTGTGTGCCGCCGTCCCAAAGGAAATACATATACCTGCTCCGATGACCGCTGGGCTTTGGAATTCTACTGGGATCACAGGAATGATGCGGTGGAAGATCTGGTCCACGCCGTAATGCAGAACGAACAGATGTGGGGCCTGGATCTGACCCAGATTCCCGGCTTCGAGGAAGCCACCGTTGCCAATCTGAAAAAGATCCGCACCGAAGGCGCTCTGGCAGCCTATGCTGCCTGCCTGTAAGGAGAACGCCATGCCCAACCTTATCAAGATCCACCCTGCGGATAATGTAGCGGTTGCGCTGAAAGCGCTGCCTGCCGGCACTGTCTTTGAGGGCGTAACAGCCTTGCAGGAAATTCCCCAGGGACACAAAATGGCCCTGTCTGCTATGGAACCGGGGCAGCAGGTAGTGAAATATGGCTTTTCCATTGGCCACGCCACCGAATCGGTCGTCCCCGGCCAGTGGGTCCACACCCACAATATGAAAACCAACCTTTCCGGCGAAGAGGAATATGCCTATCACCCCAGCATCCGTTTCCCGGAACCCCGGACACCGGGCACTTTCCTGGGCTATCGCCGGAAAGACGGCTCCGTGGGTATCCGCAACGAAATCTGGATCATCCCGTCGGTGGGCTGTGTCAATGATGTGGCAAAAGCCCTGACGGCGGAAAACCAGGATCTGGTGTCCGGTTCTATTGACGGACTGTACTGCTTCCCCCATCCCTTCGGCTGTTCCCAGACCGGAGAGGATCATGCCCAGACGAGAAAGCTTCTGACCTCCCTTGCCAAGCACCCCAATGCTGGCGGTGTTCTTGTGTTGGGACTGGGCTGCGAGAACCTGACGAAGGCGCAGTTTACGGAGGAACTGGGCGAATTTGATGCCGAGCGCATCCGCTTCCTGGTGTGCCAGGAGGTTTCCGATGAGATGGAAGCAGGCCGGACCATTCTGGAAGAGCTTGCCGCCTTTGCCTCCCAGTTCCAGAGAGAACCTGTTCCCGCATCGGAGCTGGTCATCGGCATGAAATGCGGCGGCTCTGACGGTCTTTCCGGCATTACCGCCAATCCCGTGGTGGGCCGGTTCTCCGATTTGCTGATCGCCCAGGGCGGCTCTACTGTCCTTACGGAGGTCCCCGAGATGTTTGGTGCGGAAGGCTTCCTCATGGACCGCTGCGTCAATGAGACCGTGTTCCAAAAAGCCGCGGATATGCTCAATGGCTTCAAAGACTATTTCCTCCGCCACGGAGAAGTAGTTTATGAAAATCCCAGCCCCGGCAACAAAGCCGGCGGCATCACCACTTTGGAAGACAAATCCTGCGGCTGTGTCCAGAAGGGCGGCTCCGCGCCTATCGTGGATGTCATCGGCTACGGCGGCCGGGTGACCCAAAAGGGCCTCAACATGCTCTATGGTCCCGGCAATGACCTGGTTTCTTCCACTGCCCTGACAGCAGCCGGCGCTCACATGGTGCTCTTCACCACCGGTCGGGGTACTCCCTTTGGTGCCCCTGCTCCTACTTTGAAGATCGCTACCAACACCCCCCTGGCAACGAAGAAGTCCGGCTGGATCGACTTTAACGCAGGCGTAGTTGCTGACGGAAGCGCCACATTGGAGGCTGCCGCCGCGGACCTTATGCAGTTGGTTCTAGACACCGCCTCCGGCAGGCAGACCAGAACCGAGCAGAAGGGTTTCCGGGAAATCTCCATTTTCAAAGACGGTGTAATGCTTTAAATCCAACTCACAACTCTAATCTAGGAGGAGAACAAATATGATCAACATACTTTTTCTCGGCAACAGTCTTATGTTCTACAACGATATGCCGGAACTTTTTGCGCAGATCGCAGCCGCCAATGGCAAAGAGGTCAATGTACAGTCTGTCACCAGAGGCAGCGCCACCATCTCCGACTTTGTGGATGAGCGCACCATCGTCGGCGCGCAGACTATCCCGCTTCTCAAAAATAACCACTGGGATTTGGTAGTCATTGAGCCCTCCCGCCGTATGTCGCCCTTTGAAAACACCGTAAGAGAAGCGGAATTGGAATCCGCGAAGAAAATGCAAGCCCTTGCGAAAGCCGCAGGCGGCGATGTGCTTCTCTACTCTGTCTGGGGCAATAACTGCGGTGCCGCCGTCGAATACAAGGCGCATACTCCGATCAATGTAAGCGAGGTTGCAACCCGCCCGATCGACAGAAAATCCCACACAAAGTTTATGCACGAGGTAAATCTGGGGATCGCCGCCGCGCTTGGCGGTGTCAAGGTGGCGCTTGCGGGATATGCTTTTGAAAACTGCATCGCAAAATATCCCGAGTTTAATCTCTATGATCCCGACGAATGCCATCCCTCCCCCATCGGTTCCTATCTTGCCGCGGCTGCCATCTACGCAACCGCATTCGGTGAGAATGTAGAAACGATACCCTACGCAATGGACAACGCACCCGGGGCGGGCGTTATTGAGGGTGTCGTAAAGGATACCGTTTTCGGCGGACTTGTGCCCGATCTCACCTAGGCAAAGGCCCGGTGTTTTCATCACCGAACCGTCTGAAAAGTTCACCGCCAATTAAACAGCGCCCCATTGGCGTACCTGTCTGATTGCAGGTACGCCAAAACCGACTGATGGTTTGACCGATGCCTGTAACAGGAAGGGAGGATCCCAATGAATCCGATGATTCTGGAACAACTGAAGCAAATAAGCCCAGAGGAACAGGCCATTTTAAACGGACAGGCCTCTGTTGATAAGACACTGTACATGCAGGGTCAGGGAAATACGATCAACAGTAATAAGCTCCTGCGTTCGGGTAAGCTAATTACAGTCCGAACCCATACCCGTTTTATCCATTTTCCACCGCACCGGCATGATTATGTAGAAATGGTCTATATGTGCTCCGGTTCAACCACTCATATCGTAAACGGGAATACCATTGTTCTCAAGCAGGGGGATTTGCTGTTTTTGAATCAAAGCGCCGTTCATGAAGTGTATGAAGCGGGTGTCAATGATATCGCAGTGAATTTCATTGTCCTACCGGTTTTTTTCTCAACGCCACTGGCCTTGATCAGTGAAGAAAAATCACCTCTGCGCCACTTCCTGGATGACTGTTTGTGCGGAGAAAGCAGCGGCTCCGGTTACCTGCATTTTGAAGTAGCCCAGGTGCGTCCCATCCAGAATCTTTTAGAAAATCTTCTGATTACCTTGACCGGCGATACTTACGCCAAACGGACCGTAAGTCAGCTAACGATGGCACTGCTATTCATGCAGTTATTGGAAGAAACAGAAAAGCTTTCAACAACCAATTTAGAAGAGACTACGATGTGGAGTGTTCTGCGTTACATTGAAACTGACTATGTACATGGAAGCTTTTCCCAGTTATGTGATTTGCTTCACTATGATCCCTCTTACCTGTCACGGGAGATCAAACGGAAAACAGGGAAAACATTTACGCAGCTTCTTCAGGAGAAGCGCTTGACACAGGCTACCTTTCTGCTTAAAAACACGAAGATGAAAATAGACGCCATTGCCCACGCCGTAGGTTATGAAAACAAAGGATATTTTTATCGCAAATTTACCGAGAGTTTTGGACGGACACCCAAAGACTACCGGGATGACGCATAATGCAAGAGAGGAAACATTATTGCAATTAGCGGACCTCCTTTTACCCATTCATGTCATTTATAATAATGATATAAATGAGTAAAAGGGGGTTTTTATTTTGCGCTATTACCTTGCAATCGATATTGGTGCGTCCTCCGGCCGGCATATTGTTGGATGGAAGGAAGACGGAGCGGTTCAGACCCGGGAAGTCTACCGCTTTCCAAACGGTGTCCGGGAAGAAGCGGGACACTTGGTCTGGGATGTGGATGCCTTGGTGGAATATGTAAAGGACGGTATCCGGATCGCAAAAACCGAATATCCTGAGATTCATTCCCTGTCCATTGACACCTGGGGTGTGGATTATGTGCTGCTGCGCGGAGATGAGGAACTGCGTCCTGTATATGCCTACCGGGACAGCAGAACCGAAGCGGTGATCCCTCAGGTCCACGAGAGAATGCCATTTGCTGAACTGTACAGCCGTACCGGCTGCCAGTTCCAGCCCTTTAATACCATCTACCAGTTATACGCCGACAAGGTGGCAGGCCGGCTGGACGGTGTCACCGATCTTCTGATGATGCCGGAATATCTTCTGTGGAAGCTCTGCGGTGTCAAAGCAAGAGAATATACCAATGCCACAACCACCGGCATGATCAATGCCGCCACTGCCGGATATGATCTGGAGATCGCAGAGGCTTTGGGATATCCCAAACACCTGTTCCCCAAGCTGAGCCAGCCGGGTACCGTTTTGGGTGAATACGACGGAATTCAATGCGTGCTGTGTGCCACCCATGACACCGGCTCCGCGGTAGAGGGTATCCCCATGGAGGGCAACCACCCCTACATTTCCTCCGGTACATGGAGCTTGCTGGGTGTGAAAACCCCAAAACCTGTCACAAGCGCTGAAAGCGAGAGGGCCAACTATTCCAATGAAGGCGGTGTGGGCTACAACCGTTATCAGAAGAATATTATGGGCATGTGGCTGGTCAACGAAATGCAGCGGGAACTTTGCCCGGATATGAAATTCCCGGAGATCGTAAAATTGGCAGAGGAAAGCAACTGCGGTCTGCTTGTGGATGCCAACGCCCAGGAATTTCTGGCACCAAAGAGTATGAAGGCCGCCTTTGATGAGGCCACAGGAAACAAATTACTTACTGTTGGCGACTATTTCCGCTGCGCTTACCGCTCTCTGGCCCTCAGCTACCGGCAGGCCATTGATGAGCTGGAAGCCAATACCGGAATGAAATACGAAAAGCTCTATATCGTCGGCGGCGGAGCCAAGAACACATTCCTCAATACCCTTACTGAAGAAGCCACCGGCAAGCAAGTCATTGCGTTACCCATTGAGGCAACCGCCCTTGGAAATTTAAAAGTACAGATGGAGGTCAACTGATATGTCATACATGGAAGCAAAAGCCAAATACGCGGCATTGGGTGTGGATACCGATGCCGCCATCGCAAAACTGAAGAATGTCCCTGTTGCGCTGCATTGCTGGCAGGGCGATGATGTCCGGGGTTTTGATACAGACCCCAGCAAACCGCTGACCGGCGGTATTCAGACCACCGGCAACTATCCCGGCCGGGCCAGAACGCCCGAGGAGCTGATGGCTGACCTGGACATGGTACTGAAGCTCTGCCCCGGCACCAAGAAAATGAACCTGCATGCATGCTACGCCATCTTTGAAGACGGTGATTGGGCAGACCGGGATGCGCTGGAGCCCAAGCATTTCCAGAAATGGGTGGACTTCTGCAAGGAGCGCGGTCTGGGCTGCGACTTTAACCCCACCTTCTTCTCCCATCCCAAGGCCAACGGTCTGACACTGTCCTCTCCTGATCCGGAGATCCGCCAGTTCTGGATCAACCATGGCAAAGCCTGTATCCGCATCTCCAACTACCTGGCAGAGGAGCTGGGCCAGCCCTGCATCATGAATATCTGGACCGGTGACGGTTTCAAGGATATTCCCGCAGACCGGATGGGCCCCCGCGTCCGTTACAAGGAAGCCATTGATGAGATCCTCCGTGAGCCCTTTGATTTTGAAAAGGTCAAGCCCTGCGTAGAAAGCAAGGTCTTTGGTATCGGCGTGGAAGCCTATACTGTCGGCAGCGCGGAATTCAGCTTGAGCTACGCCGCAGTAAATCCCGGCAAGTGCATCCCGCTGATGGATAACGGCCACTACCATCCCACAGAAGTGGTTTCCGACAAGATCCCGGCACTGCTGGCATTCTTCCCGGAGATCGCGCTGCACATCACCCGTCCCATCCGCTGGGATTCCGACCATGTGGTACTGCTGGACGACGAAACCAGAGAGCTTTGCAAGGAAATTGTCCGCTGCGGCGGTCTGGAAGGCAGCGTGAAGATCGCGCTGGATTACTTCGATGCCTCCATCAACCGCATCTCTGCCTGGGCTGTCGGTTTCCGCAATGTCCAGAAAGCCCTGCTGATGGCCCTTTGTGCTCCCGACTTTACCGCCTTGCAGAATGCAGGCAACTGGACCGAACTGATGGTCATGCAGGAAGAACTGAAGACCATGCCCTTCGGCGAGATCTGGACCGAGTATTGCCGGGTATGCGGCGCACCCGCTGACGGTGAGTGGTTCGCAAATGTGAAAGAATACGAAAATGAAGTGTTGAGCAAGAGAGGATAATATTATGTTTCTTGAAAATGATAAACTGCGGATGGAAGCGTTCGTGAAGCTTTCCCACATTGGCGGCAGCCGGGCGGATTATGTCCAGGGCGGCGGCGGCAACACCTCCGTGAAACTGGAAAACGGACAAATGGCCATCAAAGCCTCCGGTTTCTGTTTGAAGGACATTGAAGCCCACACCGGCTACGCTATGCTCAACGGCAGCGCCCTGCGGAAATTTTACCGTGAGCACAACCCGGAGGATTTTGCAGACTGCGAAGCAGCCGGTTCTCAATGTACCAAGGAAAATATCCTGCAGGTAGAGGGGCTGCCCGCGCTGCGTCCCTCCGTAGAGGCAGGTTTCCATTCCCTCTTGAAAACCTATGTGCTCCATACCCACAGCGTGTTTGCCAATCTGGCAGCCTGCGCCGTCGGTGGTCGTGAGATCGCCGAGAAGGCGCTTTGCCGCGCGCCTTATACCTGGGGCTGGGTAGACTATGTGGATCCCGGCGCCAAGCTTGCCTTCGCCATCCGGGATGAACTGGACCGGGTAGAAAAAGAAACCGGCCGGGTTCCTTCTGTCATCATTATGCAGAATCACGGCATCATCGTCCATGACGATGACGCGGTCAGTGCCCTGGCTATTCATGCCGATGCCAATGTGCGTCTGGCAGCCCATTTCGGTCTGGCAGAGAATGCTTTCCCCGGCGTGACCATCCGGGAGTTGGCCGGCGGTGTTTACCAGGCAACCACTCCCTATCTGAAAGAAAAGATAGCAAGCGGTGTGTTCACCCAGGAACAGCTTCTGCAGGAACCCCTGTATCCTGACCAGATGGTGTTCCTGGTTGGCACCTATTTCCAGGATAATGATACCATCGACGAAGGTCAGGCAGTAGCCAGCACCAAAACCGGTGAACTTCTGATGCGTATGAGCAAGCAGAAAGCCCAGGCCCTGACAGAGGTACTGACTGCCATATTCTTTATTATGGAACAGGTGCAGAAAATGGGCTATCAGGTATGTACCATGAACGATGCCGCAAGAAACTTCATTGCTAACTGGGAGAGTGAAAAGTACCGCCGTACCCTGAACGAGAAAAAATAAGGAGGAGTGTGCCTATGAATATCAATTATATCCATCCAGCCGATCAGTTGGTTATGTTCATGCAGCGTATTTACGACAAGGGCATGACCACCACATCCGGCGGTAACCTGTCCATCATGGACGAGGAAGGTAATATTTGGATCACACCTGCGGGCGTCGACAAGGGAACCTTGAACCGCAATGACATCGTCTGCGTGAAAGCGGACGGTACTGTGACAGGCATGCATAAACCCTCTTCTGAGTTCCCATTCCACGCTGCGGTTTACAAAATGCGTCCGGATCTAAAGGCGGTACTCCATGCCCATCCCCCGGCATTGGTATCCTTCTCCATTGTACGCAAAATCCCCACACTGGACCTGATGCCTTCGGTCCGGAAAATGTGCCCTGATGTGAAAATTGCCAAGTACGCGCTCCCTGGAAGCGAGCTACTGGGCAACAATATCGGAAAATGCTTCCAGGAAGGCTGTGACATCGTCATGCTGGAAAACCACGGTGTCTGCATCGGTGCCGAGGATATGTTTACCGCCTTCAAGCAGTTTGAGACTCTGGAGTACGGTGCGAATCTGGAAATTCTGGCTCACCGGATCGGCACTCCCAATCCCTTGGGTGAGGCCGCTTACAAAGTCACTTTGACCAATACCCATTTGAAGATGGATGACTTCATCCCCAGTTCTCATTCCGTGGAAGAGCTGGCCGCCCGCCGGGACATGATCACCCTGATCCACCGTTCCTATAAGCAGGGCCTGTTCACTGCCACCCACGGCACCTATTCCGTCCGCCTATCCGACGGCAGTTTCCTGATCACTCCTTATGGCATGGACAGAGCATACCTGGAAGAGGATGATCTGGTGCGCGTAAAGGCTGGCATGAAGGAAATGGGCAAGACACCCTCCAGAGCTGTGGGCCTCCATGAAAAGATTTATAATGCCCACCCGGAGATCGCCGCCATCCTGCTGGCACAGCCTGTCCACGCCATGGCTTTTGCCGTCACCGATGCTAAGTTTGACCCCCGCACCATTCCCGAAAGCCATATTCTGCTGAGAGATGTGAAGCGGATTCCCTACGGTCAGAACTACACAGACCCGGATACCGTGGCTGCCTACTTCGGAGAGGCAACACCTGCAGCCATGATCGAAAGCGACTGCGTCATCGTTACCGGAAGCACACTGCTGCAGGCCTTTGACCGACTGGAGGTTATGGAATCTACTGCCCATTCTATTATTAATTCCAGTGATGTGGGCACCATCGTACATATCTCTCAGGATGAGATCGATGACTTGAAGGTGGCATTCCATTTGAAGGACTGACTGTTTCCTTCGCGCTGAAATACATTAAGAACCCGGCACACCCTTGAATGAACTGCTCCCCGTCAAGTGGACAGTGAAATAAAATAAAAATTTCATGCTTCCGGTGACCCGTTTTTGGGTTGCCGGAAGTCTTTTTATGCCGCCAAGAGATAACTGCAGTGTTTCTCCATCGGCGTCAGGACGCCCAGGTTGCGTTGTACACGGCGGTTGTTGTAATAGGTTATGTAGTTCTCAATCATCTGCACAAGCTCCTCGCGGCTTGTGAACCGTCTGCCGTAGTATCGTTCCCGCTTCAGTATGCCCCAAAAGCCCTCCATCGGTCCGTTATCAATGCACTTGGCAACTCTGGACATGCTCTGTTTCATCTTTGCTTTCTTCAACTTGTTGTAGAAAGTTCTGTTTGTATATTGGAAACCTCGGTCACTATGGAACAAAGGGTGTGCATTGGGATTGGCCCTAATAGCAGCATCCAGAGTGTCGAATACCAGAGGATTATCATTCCGGTCCCGGATAATATAGGAAACGATTCTGCGGTCATACAGATCCAGAATGGCACTCAGATACACCTTGTGTACAGTAATGCCTTCGTACCACTTAAACTCGGTTACATCTGTCAGCCACTTCTCATTAGGCATACTTGCATGGAACTGACGGTTCAGCCAGTTCTTTGCAATGTGCTGCGGGTTAGTAGCTTGTCTGGTACATCCATTGTTCTTGTACTTAATAGTAGATTTAATATCCAAGCTACGACAGATGCGAAGCACGCGCTTTTCGTTTATATGCAACTTGTGGTCATGTGCCAGATCGTCCTTGATACGACGGTAACCCTTGTCAGGACTTTCGGTATGGATCTGCTCCATAATTTCGGCGATCTTCTCGTTTTCCAACTCTCTGCTGCACTTTTTGCCGCTGAGCCAGCGATAGTAGGCCGCTCTGGATACACCCAGTATTGTACAGGTCTGTTCTACTGGATCTCCATATACTTCTTTGTTTTCCTTAATTGCCAAGTAGATATGAGATTGCCGAACCTGGCTCAGCCCCGCCTCCTTTCGATCTCCTCCAATTTTTTTAGCAGTCGATTCTCCATTTCCAGCATTTTCAGTTTGTGCTTGAGCTGCTCGATCTCAATCTGGGCTTGCTCCAGTTCCGTCCGGGGCTGCTGATCCTTCTTCCGCTGACCCCGCCGGTCTTCCAGAGCTGCTTCTCCACCCTCTATGTATTTGAGGGTCCAGCTCCGGGCCTGCTGGTAGCTGACGTTGTAGGCAATTGCAGCCTCTCCGTAGTTCTTACCGTTGGCGATGCAGGCCTTTGCTACTGCGATCCTCTCGGCTTGGGTAGTCTCTCTTCCTTTGGTCATTCGGCTTCCTCCTGTTTGTTTCTTGAAGTCTTTATGACCATTATACACCTTAATCCAAGATCTGAGCTGATAAGTTGACCGAATCTTGTATATTTTACAAATATCCCGGATGCTACCCCCGCCAGACAGATAGTCCCTTACTGCCGCCTCCTTAAGCGCTGGCTCGTATCGCCGGTTTCCTTTCCGGGGAAGAAATGATTCTATACCCTCTGTTTGATACAGACGCACCCAGTCATCCACCACACTTTGATGAATGCCCAGCTGTTCCGCCGCCGCATTCAGACTTATCGTTCCGCTTGCACATACTTTGGCTATTCGAATCTTCTCTTCTGCTTTAATCTTTCTCCTTTTCGACATACATATACCCCCATAAGAAACAGTTTTTCTCTTTCACTGTCTCTTATGGGGGTAGCATATCAGAAAAAGGTGTGCCGGGTTGCTTTATTTATTCCAGTTCAGACAATACCTGCGCAATACTCAGACCGTTTTCCTTGGCTGCACGGGCAACATCCTCGTATTCATACTTGCTGCGCCGGACTCCGTATCCTGCGCTTACCTTTCTGCGAATGGTGCCATAGGGAGTTTCTACGGTTTGAACTCTGCGGTCAAGGGTGTAACGGTTGCAGAATTTTTCCCGGATTCCCAGAGTTGTTGTATGCTTGAACAGCAGAGAAACCACATTCTCCTTATCTTCTTCCCTGCATAAAACTGTCAGCAAGATTCCGGGGCGGGATTTTTTCATGCCAACCGGAATGGTAAACGCATCCAGTGCGCCCTGATCCATCAGCAGATCCAGCGCAAATCCAATCTGCTCACCGGTCATGTCATCCACATTACAGTTCAGTTCCCAGATTCCCTCCGGTTTTTCCTTTGTTTCTCCCAGCAGCACCCGGACACAGTTTGCCTGTTCAAAATCCTTTTTTCCCATGCCATAGCCAATGGACTTCACCTTCATGGCGGGCATATCACCGAACTCCGTCACAAAATGCTGCAGCAACGCCGCACCGGTGGGAGTGCAAAGTTCACCCCGGATGCTGCCGCCGTAAATCGGAATATCCCGAAGAATATGGGCTGTTGCGGGAGCGGGAACAGGCAAAATGCCGTGGGCACAGCGAACCTGCCCGCTGCCTACATGAATGGGGGATGCAATGATCCGGTCTGCATCCAGCTCATGCATCAGCAGGCACACTGCGGTAATATCCGCAATGGCGTCCATAGTGCCCACCTCATGGAAGTGGATCTGCTCCACAGGAACACCATGGACATGGCTTTCGGCCTCAGCGATTTCTTCATATACCGCCATAATATCCAGTTTGACCATCGTAGGGATTGGGAGACGGGTCACGATACTGCGGATATCACCCATGCTTCCGTGATGGTGATGATGGTGCTCATGCATATGCTCTGTTTCTTCTTCCCCATGGACGGCTACCTGGATGTGGGTTCCGTTGATGCCGCATTTGTTGCTTGGCTGGGCTGCCACCGTCACACCGGGGATGCCCAGTCCGTTCAGCTTACGCAGGAAGCCTTCCCGATCCGGTAAAAGTTCCAGCAGTGCAGCCGTCAGCATATCACCGGCAGCGCCCATACCGCAGTCAATATACAGCGTTTTCATTTTTTGACCTCCATGTGGTTGATCATGTTGGCAAGATATCCCGCGCCAAAACCATTGTCAATATTTACAACAGATACACCGCTGGCGCAGGAATTGAGCATACTGAGGAGCGCCGAAACACCGCCAAAAGAAGCGCCGTAACCCACACTGGTCGGGACCGCGATGACGGGACAATCCGCAAGGCCACCTACCACAGATGCCAAAGCACCTTCCATGCCGGCAATGGCAATGATCACGCTGGCGCCCATGATCAGTTCCATGTGGGCCAGGAGACGATGTACACCGGACACACCAACATCATACAGCCGCACCACCTGGCTGCCCAGAATTTCAGCCGTCAGAGCCGCTTCCTCCGCTACCGGAATGTCGCTGGTGCCGCCGGTGGCAATGACAACTTTTCCGATACCGCTGGGCGTGGGAATGGAACCAATAATGCCCGCTTTCGCGTCCTTGCGGTAATCCAGAGAAAACCGGCTTCCCACATATTCGGCAGCTTCCGGTGACATTCGGGTAATGAGAATCCGGTCCTGTCCGCTTTTCTGCATAGTATCAATAATGCCCGCAATCTGCTCCGGTGTCTTTCCTGCACCGTAGATCACTTCTGCTGCACCCTGGCGGATCTTTCTGTGCAAGTCCACCTTGGCATATCCGATATCCTCAAAGGGCGCTTTCTTGATTTCCAGCAGGGCATCATCCACACTCGTTTGCCCTGTACGCACCGCTTCCAAAAGCTGTCTGATATCACTGTTCATTTGCGTACCTCCAGATCCAGCAATACACTTGTATAGTATTTTTTCAATTCTTTCAAGATGGCTTCCCGATGCTGCATCAGCGACGGCAGATCAGCTTCTCTGATCTGGATCTTTGCCACATTTTCCTGGCAGCGGACACGGAAATCCCGAAGTCCTAAACAGGACAGGAAACGCTCTGCCTGTTCCGTACGCTGCAGCTTTTCCAGCGTAATTTCTTCTCCCGTGGGAATCCGGGTTGCCAGACAGGCATAGGCTGGCTTATCTTGGGTAAATAACCCAGCCTCTTTGGAAAGACCTCTGATCGCTTCCTTTGTTAAGCCACATTCCCGCAAGGGTGAGCGAACGGAAAGCTCCGCCAGTGCCCGCATTCCGGGGCGGTCAGAGGCTTCATCGCTGGCATTTGTGCCGTCCAGCAACACAGAAAAACCATCTTCTTTTGCCGCCTTCAGAATATGGGAAAACAGTTGTCTTTTGCAATGATAGCAACGGTCGGAAGGATTGGCCGCCACGGTAGGATGGCAAAGAATATCCACATTGAGAACTTCCATTTCCGCTCCCAGTTCCGCTGCCAATCTTTTGGCATCTTCCAGTTCAAACTGAGGCTGGAAGGCCGTTTTCACATAATAGGCCTTTGCCCTTTTTCCATACCGCGTCGCCGCATACAGCAAATACGCAGAATCCACACCGCCGGAAAAGGCTATTGCCACCTCCGGGCACTGCCGAAAAAACTGTTTCAGTTCCATATTCCCTCCAAAAGAAAAAGCGCAGAGACTCTGCCGCAAGACTTCCTCCTGCGTGCCTTTCCATTCATTTTAACGGAAACCAACCGTTTATGCAAGTATTTTCTGATTTCCCCTACGGCACTGCGAGCAATGTCATTCAGTTAGTATGTCATTATCAATTATCGCTTCCCCACTTGGGTCACATCGCAAGTCACTTTGAATGCTGCGGTTTTGCCATTGCTGCCGGTGACCCTTATCTCCGTCTTACCGGAGCCGCCATCACAAACAGCAACCGGGAAAGTTGCTGTAAATGAGTTTTCGGGATTGTCCCGTTCAATCATTTCCACCTGGACGGAATAGAATGTAAATACTTCTACAGATAGCAGCACTTGGTGTCCGCTTTCGATTACTTCGTCATTATATGTATAGACAACGTCCCAACTTTCAAACGGCCAGCCTGACATACGCTCAATATGGAAATCCAGTTCGTAAACACCATATGTATAGTCTCCGCTCAACTCTGTAGTTGGCAGCACCTGCTGCGCCGATGCGGAACAAGCAGTCAGCAGCATTATCAGAACAATGCTTGTGCACAAGATTCTCTTCATTCTTTCTTCCTCCTGCGTGGATTCCCCTCTATGGTCACGCTACCAAGGTTGATAACTTGCAAACCGTGATTCTTTGCCATGCGTGCAAATTTGTACGCGCCGCCCCAAGTATGATTAATATAACACAGGCAACAATCAGATGCATCAATCATCCACCTGTTCCGCCGCTCGATAGCGAACTTGGCCGGACCAATCTCCTGCCCTTCGGGGTAGAAACTGTGTCCATGATATATATCATACTCCTGATTGTGGGTTGGCAAGTAGGCAAGCGCAACGGAGTACGAAATCTCCGGATATTCTTTACTGAGGGCCTGCAGGCAGGAAAATACCATCCCATCAAACTGGCCATGATTACCTACCAGGAACTCGCTTGTCCCCTGCTTAATTAAATTCTCAATTGCGTTCCGGAGAACTGCTGCATCCAGACCATAGCATTCACTATGCCCGAAAAAGGCACATACCGACATTAAAGCACCCCCCATTTTACCCATATATGGGTTATTCTAACAATTGTACGAGGTAATATTTCCAAAGTCAACCCGTATTCGGGTAATTATGTGCTTTTCTGTTGTTATCATCATATTAACCCGCAAATGGGTAATGATGATAGTGAGGAAACAACTATGGAGTATTCTGATATTTATGTCCGACGCATCCGGAAGCTATGTAAGGAACGGCACATTGCAATTAATAAACTTGCCACTATGAGCGATGTTAAGCAGTCCACTTTAGATAATATCGTTCGTGGACTTACTAAGAATCCCAGAGTTATGACCTTGCACAAAATCGCCCTCGCATTCAACATGACCCTCGCCGAGTTTCTTGACTTTGACGAATTGAACGACTACTCGTTTGACGACGGCAACGATGAATAATCTACCTCCCTCGATGGCGATTGCTGTCGAGGGATTTTTCTTAAAAGTTATTGACAAACTATCGTTGCAACGATATAATGATAGCAAGCAAAAAACTATCGTTATAACGATACTAATAGGAGGTGTTTACTATGAGCAAACTAACTGTATATCACGGCTCACCGGTTATCATTGAAAAGCCGCAGTTTGGTGTGGGTAACCCCAACAATGATTACGGTCTGGGTTTCTACTGCACCGAGACCCTGGACCTGGCAAAGGAGTGGGCTTGCTCCGCTGAAACAGACGGCTATGCCAATAGGTACACCTTGGATATGTCTGACCTGACGGTACTGAGCCTGACCGGTGGTGATTACAACATTCTCAACTGGCTCGCCATCTTGCTGGAAAACAGAAAATTCCGTATTGGAGGCGATGTAGCTCGACAGGCCCGGGATTACATTTTCAAAAACTTCGGCATCAATCACAAAAACTATGATGTTATCAAGGGCTATCGCGCCGATGACTCCTACTTCTCTTTTGCGTCCGCTTTCCTGAACAATACCATCAGTCTTTCCCAGTTGGAGCGCGCTATGGTGCTGGGCAAGCTGGGCGAGCAGGTTGTCGCTGTGTCTCAAAAGGCTTTTTATGCCATTTCCTTTGAGGAAGCAATTACAGCTCCCAAGGAGATTTACTATCCCAAGAAGCTGGCTCGCGATACTGCTGCCCGGGAAGAATTTCAGAGAGAAAAGGAACGCGGTTCTGTTCTGACCGAAACCTACATTCTTGATATCATCAGACAGGGGTGGAAAAACGATGATGAGCGCTTACAACGAGTCGTACTTGGATGATGCTATGCAGAATCTCGGCGATATGGTCGAGTATGCTGTGTGCGACTGCGGTTATGACCCGGATGAATTCTTCGGTTGGTTTATTTCCTCCGGTGTGGCATCCAGGTTTGAAAATGGCAATCCTAAATACATTACCGGCATGTCCGGCTTTGAACTGGCAGAAGCGGTCCTAAAGGCAACCAACATTGCGCTCCCCGGAATCGCTCCCTCCCATCCGGACTTCAAGGGACGGGAATATTGGGCCGGCTGGATTTTTGCTTACTACCAGTGGCAGAGTGGCAGACGGTTCGAGGACCTCGTTGCGGATGGGTTGACCCTCTCCACCGTTTTCTCCATGTATATCCACCACGAGGCTGATAACAGCAAATTCGTGGAATCCGCAGATGCCATCATCCGTAGGAACAAGGAGTCCCGGAAGTCTAAGCTGCACACCATCCGGAAAGCCCGTGGCTTTACCCAGCTACAACTCAGCGATGCATCCGGCGTTGCTCTGCGCATGGTGCAGCTCTACGAGCAAAAACAAAACGACCTGAGCAAGGCCCAGGTCAATGTGGTTATCAGTTTGGCAAAAGCCCTCGGCTGCGGAGTCGAGGACCTTATCGACTGACATCTTCCCTCGACGGCACCCGCCGCCGGGGGATTTTTTATGCCCATAAACAAAAAAGAAAGTGCCGTCTTTTGACAGCACTTTCTCAAGCATTTTGGGCAAATGATTGGTAGAACCAATCGTGTTTGTCAATCGCATCCACAAACGAGCCTTAAAAGCGGCTGTTTTTCTTGTTTTTTCGGTGTTTTCCGAAGAATACAAGGCGATTATTCAGCCAGCGGCTTCATGGTGGGGAACAAAATAACTTCGCGGATGGTGTCTGCGCCGGTCAGCAGCATAACAGCACGGTCCACGCCGATGCCCATACCGCCCGTGGGGGGCATGCCATATTCCATGGCGTTGAGGAAATCCTCGTCCAGCATTTCAGTC
>JAZKYA010000008.1:0-61673 GCA_045611945.1 Faecousia sp.
TGCTGAATTCAAAATTCAAAATGCAAAATTCAAAATTAAGGTGTCGGCTGCGCCGACTATTAAAATCATTTGCGTTAGCAAAGCCCTGTTGCGGTGCCCGGCAGCCGCTTCGCCTGTCGAAGCAGGCTTGCGTCTTGCCGACCGCTGCCACTGGCTCAGCTCGCTTGCTCTGCCACTGGCAGCGCTCGCATCGCTCCCCACAATTTTGCATTATGCATTTTACATTTTGCATTCGGCCTTTGGGCCGCTAAACGATCATTTGTCTTAACAAAAGAAATACGGCGGCTGCGTGAGTGCAGCCGCCGGGTATGTACCATAGGATCAGTGGGTATCCAGCCAGGCATTGACCTTGGTCTTGGCCAGACGGATAATGTCCTCTTCGGGATACAAAGAGGTCTCGCCGCCGCCGACATGCAGGAAGTACAGGCCGCCGGGGGTCTGGTACAGATCCTCCTCATAGCCGTTGGGATCGCCATACTGACCGAAGGAGTAGGCCTTGATCAGAGTCGCGGTTTCGGTATCATATTCCTTTTTGCAGATGATCTTCTTCATGGAAGTAACCTCCTTTCTTGGAATCGTGGCTATTATACATACATTTATTGAAAAATCAAGGCTTTCCAGGGGCAGGGAAGGTAAATTCGGCAGATTCAGGGAAAACGGATGAAAATTTCTTTTTGCCGATGTGCAGAATGTACAGACATTATTGCTATATTTGTGCATCTATGATAGAATGAAGGGCAAAGGGGGATGGAAATGAAGGATCTGCCCATGTTTACAACGGAATATGGCGCTGCCAGTCTGATTCTCCGGGAAGTGCCTTACCAGCAGACGGCCTATATCCGTGTGCAATCCAGCCTGGAGCCGGAGAAGCTGCTGGCAGAATGCGTCAGCTTCTGCCGTATGGTGGGAGCGGAGCGGATCCTGGCCACGGGCCACCCGGCACTGGAGCGGTATCCGCTGGATACGGCCATTTGGCAGATGCGGGCGTCGGTGGAATCCCTGGGAGATACGGATGGGGCGCTGTGGCCGGTACAGGAAGCCACCGCCGGTGAATTTCAGAGACTATACAATCAAAAGGTTTCCCATATTCCCAATGCAGCCTGGATGGACAGCGCCGACAAGAAGGAGATGCTCAAAACCGGGGAAGGGTACTTCGTTCACCGGGATGGGCAGCTTCTGGGCCTTGGCAGAGTGCTGGACGGGACAATCCGTTTTCTGGCTGCGCTGCGGCCGGGAGCGGGAGCGGATGTGGTAAAGGCTCTGGCCCATGCAGTGACAGAGGATATGGTTACTGTGGAGGTGGCATCCGCAAACGAAAAGGCCGTGAAGCTTTATGAGCGGTTGGGCTTTGTGAAGAACGCTGAGCTTTCCCGGTGGTTTCGGGTATTATAAAAAAGTGTTTGGTGTAAAGAAAAAACACTTGACATCCCGATAGCGCTATGCTATAATGCCCAAGGTCAAGGAAAATGCCTTGACAAGGGAGGTTTCTGATGGATGCGCTGGAGCTGGTGCTGCTGCTGGATTATTACGGCAGCATGCTGACGGATAAGCAGAAGGAATGCTTTGATATGCGCTATAATCAGGATATGTCTTTGGGTGAGATCGCCGAGATGCTCGGTGTCAGCCGCCAGGCGGTCAATGACAGCCTCACCCGTACCGAGGCCCTCCTGCGTCGGATGGAAGAGAATATCGGATGTGTCAAACGGGATATGAAAAACCGTGCCGCTGTTCAGGAGATTCTGGATGCTGCCGCCGTGCTTGACGCCTCTTCCGATCCGGCTGTCGCTGCGATGGCAAAGCGGATTCGCGCTGCGGCGCAATCAATTAAGGAGTAAGCAATGGCATTTGAAGGCTTGACTGAAAAAATCTCTGCCACCTTTAAGAAGCTCCGGGGCAAGGGCCGTCTGAAAGAGGCTGATGTCAAGGAAGCGATGCGGGAGATCCGTATGGCCCTGCTGGAGGCGGATGTGAGCTATAAAGTGGTGAAGGACTTTACAAAGGCTGTCACCGAGCGGTGCGTCGGCACCGATGTGCTGGAAAGCCTGACCCCAGCCCAGATGATCGTGAAAATCGTCAACGAGGAACTGTGCAAGCTCATGGGCTCAGACGCCAAGCACATTACCATCAATCCCAACGGCCCCACGGTAGTCATGCTGGTGGGCCTGCAGGGCGCGGGTAAAACCACCAACGGCTCGAAGCTGGCCGGCCTGATGAAGCGCCAGGGGAAAAATCCGCTGCTGGTTGCCTGTGATATTTACCGTCCTGCCGCCATTACCCAGTTAAAGGTCTGCGGTGAGAAGCTGGGAATCCCGGTCTTTGAAAAGGGACAGGAGAATCCGGTGACCATCGCCAAAGAAGCTGTTCTCTACGCCCGGCAGCACGGTCATGACATGGTATTTCTGGATACCGCCGGCCGTCTCCATGTGGATGAGACCCTCATGGAAGAGCTGAAGAACATTAAGGCTGCTGTCAAGCCCGACGAGATCATGCTTGTGGTAGATGCCATGACCGGACAGGACGCAGTGAACGCGGCCCAGAGCTTTAACGAATGGCTGGATATCGACTCTGTGATGCTTTCCAAGCTGGACGGCGATGCCAGAGGCGGCGCGGCTCTCTCTGTTAAGGCCATTACCGGTAAGCCCATCAAGTTCGCCGGTATGGGTGAAAAGCTGGAGGATATCGAGCTGTTCCATCCGGACCGGATGGCTTCCAGAATCCTCGGCATGGGCGATATGCTGAGCCTCATCGAAAAAGCGGAAAAGGCTTTTGATGCCAAGAAGGCCGCCCAGATGGAGGAAAAGCTGAAATCCAACAAGTTCACGCTGCAGGACTTCTATGACCAGATGGTACAGCTCAAGTCCGTGGGTTCTATGCAGGATATCCTGGCCCAGATGCCCGGCGGCGGCAGCCTGAAAAATATACAGATGGATGAAAAGGCCATGGCCCACACCGAAGCCATCATCCTTTCTATGACCCCCAAGGTGCGGGAAAATCCCAACATCATTGGCGCCAGCCGCAAAAAGCGCATTGCCGCGGGCTGCGGTCTCAAGGTAGAGGATGTGAACCGGCTGCTCAAATCCTTTGAGCAGATGCAAAAGCTGATGAAGCAGTTCTCCGGTCCCGGCGCAGGCAAGAAGATGAAGCGCATGAGCCGCGGTATGGGCGGTTTCCCCGGATTTCCGGGATTCTGACACAGTTCGCTGAAAGCTACGCTTTTACGATATAGAAATTATTTCAAACCATTTCTGGAGGTGAAAACCATGGTTAAGATCAGACTGAGAAGAATGGGCGCTAAGAAGGCTCCTTTCTACCGTATCGTTGTTGCTGATGCCCGCAGCCCCCGTGACGGCCGCTGCATCGAGGAAATCGGCACCTACAACCCCCTGACCAACCCCGTCACTCTGAATGTTGACGCTGAGAAGGTTCAGACCTGGATCAAGAACGGCGCTCAGCCCACCGACACTGTCCGTGGCCTGCTGAAGAACGCTGGCGTACTGTAATTTCCCCAAAGGAGAATCGCAATGAAGGAACTTTTGCTGTATATGGCAAAGCATCTGGTTGACGATCCTGAGGCGGTTACAGTGAATGAGATCTCGGATGAAGACGGCACTGTACTGGAACTGCGTGTCGCAAGTGACGACATGGGTAAAGTGATTGGCCGCCAGGGTCGGATCGCCAAGGAGATCCGTACCATCGTGAAGACCGTTGCCCAGCGCTCCGGCCAGAAGGTTACGGTTGAAATCGTGGACTAACGGAAATGCGTGGCGAAAGTCACGCATTTTTCTTCTGTGTGGGCATCGCCCACACGGAAGAAATGCAAAGTGCAAAATTGATGTATTCGCCTGGGGCGAATGATTGGAATATTATTTATGTGAGGAGTAGGCTTATGAAACTCCAATTTATTGAAGCCGGGGAGATCGTGACCACCCATGGTGTTAAGGGTGAAGTGAAGGTGCTGCCCTGGCTGGATTCGCCGGAGGACCTGTGCGGGTTTGACCGGGTACGCATCGGTGACAAGGACTATGAAGTGCAATCCTGCCGGGTACAGAAGACCTGCAATCTTCTGAAGCTGGCGGGTATCGATACCATGGAAGCGGCCCAGGCCATGCGGGGCAAGGTGGTCAAGCTCTACCGGGATGACATCGGCGAAGATATCATCTTTGCCGCGGAGCTGATCGGCGTAAAGGTGTACTGCGGCGGTGAGGAAGTGGGCAGGATCACCGATGTGCTGGACTATCCGGGCAACAAGGTCTATGTGGTCAAGGGCCGGAAGGAATATATGATCCCTGCCGTCAAGGCCTTTGTACTGGATACCGATATGGAAAATGAGACCATGCAGGTGCGGCTGATCGAAGGGATGGAAGCAGATGCGAATTGATATTCTGACCCTGTTTCCCGATACAGTGGGGGATGTGCTGTCCGAGAGCATCCTGGGCCGGGCCCAGGAGCGGGGCTACATCAAGATCGACACCCACCAGATCCGGGATTATACCACCAACAGGCAGAACCAGGTGGACGACTACCCCTACGGCGGCGGCCGGGGCGCTGTAATGCAGGCAGACCCCCTGTACCGGTGCTGGGAAGCGGTGAAGGGTGACCGGCAGGTCCATACCATCTATCTCTCTCCCTGCGGCAAGACCTTCAAGCAGGAGGACGCGATCCGCTTAAGCAAGCTGGAGAATCTGATTATGGTCTGCGGCCACTATGAGGGCATCGACCAGCGGTTCATCGACGAGTGCGTGGATGAGGAGATCAGTCTGGGGGACTTCGTGCTGACCGGCGGTGAGATCGCCGCTATGGCGGTGACCGACGCTGTGTGCCGGATGGTGCCGGGTGTGCTGGCTGACCCGGAGTGCTTTGAGGATGAAAGCCACTACTCAGGGCTCCTGGAATATCCCCAGTACAGCCGTCCGGCGGTATGGCACGGCAGGGAAGTGCCTGCCATCCTGTTATCCGGCAACCATGAAAAGGTGCGCCAGTGGCGCAGGAAGCAGGCCTTGCGCAGGACCCGTGAGCGCAGGCCCGATATGTATGAAAAGCTGGACCTTTCCTCCAAGCAGGATAAAAAGCTGCTGGCGGAAATGGAACAAGAGGACAAGGCGTAAAATATCACCCCGGAACTGGCTGTTCCGGGGTGTACTTTTATTTATCCAGTGTGGGGTCAAAGTTGACGATGATGCTCTTTTCCGTGAGGAAGGAGACTTCCGTGACCTTGGTGCCATAGGCGTTGACCCGGACCAGGACCGGGCAGGTATCCAGCGGCTTCAGGTCCTCCACCTCGGCGTTATAATCGATATTCACGCTGTTCAGCCAGGGCAGATCCGCCAGGGTATCCACATGCAAGAGCAGGTTGTGGGACATATCGATGCTGACCAGTTCGCATGTTTTCTGGAAGGCGGGCAGTTCGGTGATCTGATTGTAGGAAAGATTCGCGATCCGCAGGTGGGTGAGCTTTTCCAGGCCTGTCATAGCCGTCAGAGCGTTGTTGGAGCAATTCAGCTCGATCAACGCGGTAAGTGTCGACAGGGGGCTGAGGGTTGACAGATTATTGTGGGAAAGATCCAGGACTTCCAGCTTGGTAAGGCCTGTCAGCGCCGAAGCAGAATCGATCTGGTTGTGGCCTGCGGTCAGTGTTTTCAGATTTCTCAGACCGGACAGGGCAGACAGGGAGGCAACGGCGTTATAGGAGATGTCCAGAGTCTCCAGCTTTGTAAGGCTGCCTATGGAATTGAGCGTGTTGACCACATTGTTCCCAAGGTACAAGTGCTGCAGCCCGGTCATGGCGGACAGGACATCGATATTGCGGATCGTATTTTCCCTTAAGTCCAGATATGTCAGTTCCGTCAGCGGAGAAAGGGGCTGGATGGTTGACAGGGAACAGCCAGCCAGTGAAAGGTGGGTCAGATTCGGGTGAGCGGCAATGCGGCTCAGATCCGCTTCTGAAAGACGGCGCCCAGACAGGTCCAGCTCCCGCAATTCCTGCAGACTGTCCAGCACCGCCAAATCGCCCTGGCTGTCTTTGTGGATTGTCAGCCTGGTCAGATGGGTCAGATATTGCAGGTCCTCATAGGATTTGGCACCGGCAGGAACGGTAAATTCCGTAACCGACCAAAGCCGGTCTGTATAAACCGGTTCATTTTCGGTGGCTTCCACCGCAGTACGAATGGCCGCTTCCACGGCGGCATCCGTGAAGGTAACCAACTCCACAACGCCCCGGACAGTGTAGCCGCCTACGGTCAAGGGACTCACAAGACCGTTTGCATCGACGGAAATGGCGTAGATCACCGTTTCGCCGGTGGCCAGGGAAATAGGGCCTGTATAGGTATCATTGGCAGTGGAGGGATAGTCGGCGTCGGTGCTGACATAAAGGGTACTGCCGTCAGACTTGACCTCTACCGGGATGTACTGGGAATAGAAGCCCGGTTCCGGCGACAGGACCGGCGCTTTGGGACGGGCCTGCTCCAGCTCCTGGGCAATGGCATCGTCAGAAACACCGTTTAAAAGATTCACCGCGTCCAGCAGCTTATCCTGCTGCACAAATACACTGCACAGGGCAGCGTACAGCTCTGCCGTGGGATTCTCACGAATGGCCTGGGTGAGAGTGTACTCTGCCTTGGTGTGGTTATCCATATCCAGATACTGCTGGGCCAGCTCGATGGCTACCGCGTCATCCTTGCTGGACTGGTAGTAGGCTACATCATATAAAAAGGCAGAAATATTATGATTGCCGGATGCCTCGAATTTACGGGCCTGGTCCAGCAGCAGCTCTTTGGTTAATGCCGGGTCATATACCAGGAAGTACCAGGCAGAGCCGGCGATCAGTGCCAGTGCCAGCAGCAGTGGTACAATGATGCGAAGCGCTTTTTTCATACTGTTTGCTCCGTTTCCAACATACTTTGTTATTATTTGTAATATTATACTTCCGGCGGGGGATTCTGTCAAGGTCTGCCACAGATTTGGCAGAGCTTTCCGCTTTGTTACAACGGATTTCCACTGTCTGAGCGGTTACAATGATGCCGGGAGGGGTAACTATGAAGAACAGTTGGAAGGAATTGGTGTTGGCATTTATCCTGGCCTGGGGAATGCCCTGGGTGGTTATGGCAGCGGCAGAAGCCGCGTTTCCCAGGGAGCAGACGGTGCAAAACGGTGAAACAGAACCGACTCAGACGGAACCGGAAGCAGAGCCCACCATCCGGGTATGGCGGGATGGGGCTGTGGTGGAGCTGCCGCTGACTGATTATCTGACCGGGGTGCTGCTTTGCGAAATGCCGGGGAGCTTTCACGAGGAGGCAAAGAAGGCCCAGGCGGTGGTGGCCCGTACATATACCCTGCGGCGCTCTGGGGGAACAGACAAGCATCCCGGGGCGGTATGCACCGACAGTACCTGCTGCCAGGGATATCTGGACCCCGATACCTATGCCGACCGGGAGGCGGTGGAGTCTGCCCGGCAGGCCGTGAAAGCCACGGAGGGACTGGTCCTGACTTACAGAGGGGAGTTGATCGATGCCACCTACTTTTCCTGCTCCGGTGGACAGACTGAGGATGCGGTGGCTGTGTGGGGCAGTGATGTGCCGTACCTGCAGTCAGTGGAAAGTCCTGGGGAGGAGATGGCTTCCCATTACACCGATACTGTGTCCTTTACGAAAGCGCAGCTGGAAAATGCCCTGGGTATTACGCTGAAGGGCAGTGCCACAAGCTGGATCGGCACAGTGACATATACGGAAGGCGGCGGTGTGGCCTCCATCGACATTGGCGGAAACCGCTATAAAGGTACGGAACTGAGAAGCCTTTTAGCCCTCCGGTCTACATCCTTTGCGGTCACCGCCGATGCCAATGGGCTTACCTTTACCACCAAGGGCTATGGCCACCGGGTCGGTATGAGCCAGTACGGTGCCCAGGCCATGGCGCTGAGCGGCAGCGGCTTTGAAAGCATCCTGGCCCATTACTATCAGGGTACAGCGCTGACCCAATGGACAGATAAATGACCGTTTATCTCACCGTCCAAAGCCTTCCCCCTTGGGGGAAGGTGGCTGCCCGGAGGGCAGACGGATGAGGGGTGTGGCAGCTTTTTGCCCCCTCATCAGTCAAAAATCAAAGATTTTTGACAGCTTCCCCCCAAGGGGAAGCCTTTTGGGTGCGGTGGTGGTTGGAAAGCTAAACGGTCATTTACTGCTATTGGTGCTGCTTGTTTTTCTTGCAAGCAGCTTGGTCTCATTGTATAATAAAAGAAAAAGGGGTGTTTTTATGGAACTGACCATCGACGGCAGAAAGATCACAGCAAAGGAGGATCAGACCTTGTTGGAGCTGGTCCGTGGTCTTGGTTTGGATGATACACGCCTGTCCCAAAGACCCCTGGCGGCAAAAATTGCCGGCGAGGTATTCAATTTGAACTATGTGCCGGTGCGCAGCAAGGACCAGGGGACTGACCGGCCCTCTATCCGCAGGGCTATGGCAGCCTCCGGCGGCGTGGCCCAGCTTCTGCGCTACAGCGACCCCACTGGCCGGGAGGTCTATACCCGTACCGCCCAGTTTGTGCTGTTTCTGGCCATCCGGCAGCTCTGGCCCAAAGCAAGGGCCAAGATGAACTGCACCCTTGGCCCTGCCCTGTATATCCAGGTGCAGGGGGCTGCGGATTTTTCCGCTGCCGCGCTGAAAGAACAGGTCGCACGCATTGTTGCACAGGACATTCCTTTGCTGCGCCGAAGGATATCCACAGAATCGGCAATCGAGCGGTTTACTGCCCAGGGCCAGCTTGACAAGGCACGGATTCTGCACTGGCGTGAGGTTGCCCATTTTGATGTGTACTGCTATGCCGATTTTATGGATTACTACTACGGCGAGCTGGCACCGTCCACCTCCTATTTGCAGGTGTGGGATATTCTGGAGGCGGATGGGGGCTTTTTGTTCCTGTTCCCGCAGAACAATGATCCCGACCGGGTGGCCCAGTACGACCACATGCCCAATTTCTTCTCAGTCTTTTCCGAGGGCGAAAGATGGGGAGAGCTGATGCAGTGTGAAACGGTGGCGGACCTGAACGGTTTGGTGTCCTCCGGCCGCATCCGGGAGCTGATCCGGGTCAATGAGGCCCTCCACGAAAAGCGATATGCCCAGGTGGCGGATATGATCTGCCAGCGGGGCGCGAAGGCTGTGATGCTGGCAGGCCCAAGCTCCTCCGGCAAGACCACCTCCGCAAACCGGTTGGGTGTTCAGCTTCGTGTCCACGGCAAGCAGCCGGTGCTGATGAGCCTGGATGATTACTACGGCGACCGTGACAAGATCGCGCCCGGCCCGGACGGAAAGCTGGATCTGGAGCATATCAACACCATCGATACCGATCTGTTCCGCCAGCATTTGCAGCAGCTTCTTATGGGGCAGGAGGTACAGATCCCCACATTCAACTTCAAGACCGGAAAGCGCCAGTGGGTGGGTCATAAGCTGCGCCTGCAGGAAAACAGCGTGATCATCGTAGAGGGCCTGCACGCGCTGAACCCGGTGATGATCCCGGAAAGCCTGCCCAAAGATCTGGTATTCAAGCTCTATGTAAGCCCGCTGATTCCCTTGAACCTGGACGACCACAACCGGATTCCCACCAGCTACCTGCGGCTGCTCCGGCGCACAGTGCGGGACTTTGAGACAAGAGGGGCTTCCGTCCAGCGGACGCTGTCCATGTGGGACAGTGTGCGCCGTGGAGAAACACGGTGGATATTCCCCTACCAGGAGAGCGCCGATGTGATCTTCAACAGCTCCACGCTTTATGAGTTGGCGGTACTGAAAAAGCACATCTACCCCCTGCTGACCGCGGTGCAGCCGGAGGATGAATGCTATGATGAAGTCCGGGCCATGGTCAAGATATTGAACTTCGTTCTGGAAGCGGATGTAGAGGACGAGATCCCGCCGACCTCTCTGGTACGGGAGTTTATCGGCGGCAATAGCTTCTACAAGTAAGAATTTTCTTGCATCATGGGCTTTTGGATGTTATAATGTATAAAATAATGTCAATCATCTTTGGAGAAGCTTATGTCACAACCGCAGTACCGTTTGGAGGGCATCGTCCATACCCGCACAGAGGAGATGGAAGATTTTCAAGGCCCTCTGGATGTCATTTTTCTGCTGCTGAGCAAGAACAAAATTGAAATACAGGATGTTTCCATCACCGCCATCTTAGAGCAGTATCTGGCATACCTGGATGAAATGAAGCGCATGGATATGGAGATCGCCAGTGAGTTCATCACCATGGCCAGCCATCTGATGCTCATTAAGACCAAGATGCTGCTATCCGAAGCGGAGCGGGAGGAGGCCCAGAGTGAGCTGGACATCCTGCGCCAGAGCCTGATCGAGCGCCAGCGCAAGGAAGCCATTGAGCAGATCCGTACAGCCGTTTCCTGGCTGGAACCCCGCAATGAGATCGGCAGGGCTGTCTTTACCAAACAGCCGGAGCCCTTGCGTAAGGATGCCACCTACCGCTACCAGCACAAGCCCGAGGATCTGCTGCAGGCGCTGGAAGCCATCTCTGAGCGCAGCAGCCGCCGCCTGCCGCCGCCTACCGTCAACTTTAAGGGCATCGTAGGCAAAGAGCCTTACCCTGTGACCAAGAAGGCCGGGCAGATCGTCCGTACACTGGTGATGCGTGGTGTGCAGCGGCTGAAAAACCTGTTTAAGGGCAACCGTAGCCGCAGTGAGGTGGTGGCCACCTTCCTGGCGATCCTGGAACTGTGCAAAACCGGCTCTGCCGCACTGGAAGATGATGTGAGCGGTGAGAATCCCAATGTAAGGCTCATCAAGACACCGAAGGAAATGGAGGACGAAGTCAATGGAACTAACTGAATTACAGCGTGCCATCGAGGCGGTCCTCTTTGCTGCCGGTGAGCCGGTGGAAACCGCCCGGCTTTCTATGGCATTGGAGGCCGACGAGGCGGATGTGATTGCCGCCGCGGATGCCCTCGCCAACGACTGGGCCTATCAGCGCCGGGGCATCCGTGTTCTGAAGCTGGATAAGGCTTATCAGATGGTATCCTCCGGTGAAATGGCGGACTTTGTGACCAAGGCCCTGGAGACCCGGAAACCGCCGAAGCTTTCCGCCTCCCAGTTGGAAGCGCTGACCATTATCGCTTATTATCAGCCTGCCACCAAAGCCATGGTCGAGCAGATTCGTGGTGTGGACTCCGCTTACTCCATCGGCGCGCTGCTCAATAAAAAGCTCATCGAGGAAGCAGGCCGCCTGAATGTGCCGGGCCGCCCGATCCAGTATCAGACCACCAAGGATTTCCTGCGTACCTTTGGCCTTAGCTCTCTGGAGGAGCTGCCGGAGATCGACCTGGTGGATTTTGGCGTTCCTGTCCAGGAGGAGATCAAGGAGGTCATGTAATGGGCTGGCTCATTGCGTTGGGCACCGTGGCTGTGCTGCTGGTGCTGCCCCTGGGTGTCAGTGCCCTGTATGACAGCGAAGGCCCACGGGTATCGATCCTTGCCGGACCTGTCCGCATTCCTGTTTACCCGGCGAAAAAGAAGGACAAAAAGGCAAAACCCAAAAAGGAAAAGAAGAAATCCGATTCCAAAGCAAAGCCTGCCGGGCAGTCCCAAAAGGAAAAGAAGGGCGGCTCACTGACGGATTTTATGCCCCTGGTGCGGCTGGTGCTGGACTTTATGGGGGACTTTCGCAGGAAGCTGCGGGTCAATGTGCTGGAAGTGAACCTGGTTCTGGCAGGAAGCGATCCCTGCGATCTTGCCATCAACTACGGCAAGGCGAACGCGGCTCTGGGTAATCTTTGGCCCAGGCTGGAGGAGCTGTTCGTCATCCAAAAGCGGGATGTGAAGATCCAGTGCGATTTTGAAGCCGACAAGACCCGCGTCACAGCCCGGCTCGATCTGACGGTCACCCTGGCCCGGGTATTTTCCGTAGGCGCCCGCTATGGCTGCCGGGCAATCAAAGAACTGAAAAAGATTTTGAACAAACGAAAAGGCGGTGCAACCACATGAGCAATTCCTTACCCAATATGCTGGAAAATACCATTGCGAAGATCCGTGAGATGATCGATGTCAACAGCGTGGTGGGCGAACCCATTACCACAGCCGACGGCGTAACCATCATCCCCATCTCCAAGGTCAGTGTGGGCTTTGGCGGCGGCGGCAGCGACTTCGTCTCCCGCAATGTGAACAAGCAGGAAAATCCCTTTGGCGGCGGCGCAGGCGGCGGTGTCAAGGTGACACCCATCGCCTTTCTGATCGTCAAGGACGGTAATGTGCGGATGCTGCCGGTTGCGGCTCCTGCCAATACCACTGCCGATCGGCTGGTGGAAATGGTTCCCGATGTGCTGGACAAGGTCTCCGCGTTCATTGACAGCCACACGAAAAAAGAGAATTAACGCAAAATCCTTGTGTCCGCACAGCGGACGAATTGAAATAGTCGGCGTAGCCGACAGGATCATTTTGCATTACGCATTTTGAATTTTGCATTTGTAAAATGTATAAATAACCGCCCGCAGCTCATACTTGTAGCAGGGTGAGAAAAATGATTAAGACTATCTTTAGGGCGGTGGCTGGGTATCTGGCTGCCGCCTTGCTTCTGGCAGTACCGGTGCAGGCTATTTCCGCGGAAAAAGCCATCGTTCTCGATGGGCAGACAGGCCGGGTGCTGTTTGAGAAAAACGCCGACAGCCAAAGCCTGATCGCCAGCACCACCAAAATTATGACGGCGCTGCTGGTCTGTGAGCAGTGCAATGTGTTGGACAGGATGCGCATTCCCAAGGAAGCGGTGGGGATCGAAGGCTCTTCCATGTACCTGAAAGAGGGAGAGGTTCTGACCATCCAGGACCTGCTGTACGGACTGATGCTTCACAGCGGCAACGACGCGGCAGTGGCTCTTGCCATTTACTGCGGCGGCACGGTGGAGGGCTTTGCCCAGCTTATGAACGACAAGGCCCACGACCTGGGCATGACCAACTCCCACTTTGTCAATCCCAACGGCCTGGACGCGCCGGACCATTATTCCACAGCCCGGGATCTGGCCATCCTCAGCGACTACGCTATGGAAAATCCCATTTTTGCCAAGACCGTTTCCTGTAAGAGCGTCAAGGCAGGGGAGCGGTATCTGACGAACCACAATAAGCTCCTGTGGCGGCTGGAGGGCGCAAACGGCGTAAAAACTGGCTACACCAAGGCTGCGGGACGGATATTGGTCAGCGGCGCGAAGCGGTCCGGGCGGCAGCTTATCGCTGTGACCATCAACGCCCCCAGCGACTGGAATGACCACGCAGCCCTGCTGGAGGACGGCTTCTCCCGTTTTTCTGTACAGACAATCATCACAGAGGGTCAATGCCTGGGGACCCAGGCAGTTGCCGGCGGTACCATGGGCCAGGTGGCACTGATCACCGCGGAGGACTTTTCCTATGCCATGGCCAAGGGCGAGCAGGTTTCCGTTGAGCTTCCGGGCAGCGGCTTTGTCTATGCCCCGGTAGCTGAGGGCCAGAGCGCGGGCTATGCCCATGTGTTTCTGGACGGCGCGCCTGTGGGAAAGGTAGCCCTTGTCTACGGCGGGACCATTGAGCAGGAAAAGCAGCAGAAGCAATCCCTCTGGGAGAAATTGTTTTCCAAATAAAACAATAAAAGACCGTTTAGCGGCCCAAGGCCGAATGCAAAATGTAAAATGCATAATGCAAAATTGATGTATTTGCTAACGCAAATGATTTTAAATAGTCGGCGTAGCCGACACCTAAATTTTGAATTTTGCATTTTGAATTTTGAATTCAGCAACGCAAGTTGCGCGGGTAAACGGTCATCTACATAAGGAGTTTCTATGAAAGAACGAATCCAAAAGATACTCTCTGCTCGGGGTGTGACCTCCCGGCGGAAGGCGGAGGAGATGATCGCCGCCGGGCGTGTGACCTGCAACGGAAAGACCTGCGCTCTGGGTGATACAGCCGATGCCGGTACGGATGTGATCGCCGTTGACGGGGTACAGATCGGTGAGCGGCAGGAATATCTTTACATCATGCTCCATAAGCCCAGAGGCTTTGTTACGACCCTGTCCGACGAAAAGGGAAGAAAGACCGCAGCCCAGCTTGTGGCGGACTGCGGCGGGCGTGTGTATCCCGTAGGCCGGCTGGATATGGATTCCGAGGGGCTTCTGCTCTTTACCAACGACGGCGAATTCGCCAACAGCCTGATGCACCCAAAGCACCAGGTGGACAAGACCTACCGGGTAACGGTTCTGGGTTATACGGACACAGGACTGCAGCGGCTGAAGCAGCCCATTACGCTGGACGGCTATACCATCCGTACCCCGGAGGTATCCCTGGTCAAGGCCCAGGGGGAAAAGGCAGAGCTGCTGGTGACCATCCATGAAGGCCGCAACCGCCAGGTGCGGCGGATGTGCGCCGCTGCCGGCATGACTGTGACCCGGCTGGTCCGCATTCGGGAGGGAAGCGTGTCTCTGGGTGATCTGCCAAAGGGCAAATGGCGGCATTTGACCCGTGACGAGGTGGAAGCCCTGCGGGGATAAATTGCAATTTTTCTTTTCCTGTCTTGCAAAAATGGGGAAAATGGTGTATCATACGGAAAAACATTGACGGAGGAGAGAAAGATGAATATCCTCTCTAAGCTGCAAAATGAGACCCACCGCTTTTCCAAGAGCCAGCGGGCCATCGCCCACTATATTCTGGAAGCCTACGATAAGGCGGCTTTTATGACTGCCAACGCCCTGGGCAGAGCTGTCGGCGTTTCGGAATCCACTGTAGTCCGTTTCGCTGTGGAACTGGGCTACGACGGCTATCCTACCATGCAGAAGGCTCTGCAGGAAATGGTGGTCAACCGGCTGACCTCTGTGCAGCGCATGGGTGCCATGGATGACCGCCTGGGCAACCAGGATGTGCTGTCTATGGTCATACAGTCGGATGTGGACAAGCTGCGCCAGACGGACGAGATGGTCAGCCGCCAGGATTTCCACGCGGCGGTGGATGCCATTCTGAACGCCCGGCGGGTATTCGTGCTGGGTGTCCGTTCCGCGGCGCCGTTGGCGAATTTCCTGGGCTACTATCTGCGGCAGATGCTGGACACAGTGCATATCATTACCAGTTCCGGTACCAGCGCTGTCTTTGAGCAGGTCATCAGCGCCGACGAGCGGGATGCTGTGGTTGCATTCAGCTTTCCCCGGTACTCCACCTCTACCGCCCAGGGGGCCCAGTATTGCCGCAGCAAGGGAACAAAGGTCATCGGTATCACCGATTCCCTGGATTCTCCCCTGGGCCGCAACTGTGACCATGTGCTGCTGGCTAAAAGTGATATGATCTCCCTGGTGGATTCCCTGACAGCTCCTCTGAGTATTTGCAACGCCCTGACCGTTGCCATTGCCGCCAAGCGTGGGCGCTCTCTGGAGAAGCGGTTCTCCGAGCTGGAGACGCTGTGGGAGAAGTACAATGTTTACGAGAAGCAGGGTGAGCTATGATATTCGATGGGATCGTCATTGGCGGCGGCCCGGCAGGCCTGTACGCTGCAATTCATGCCGCAAGGCAGGGGAGCCGTGTGCTGCTTCTGGAGCGCAATGACCGGCTGGGTAAAAAACTGCTGATCACCGGCAAGGGCCGCTGCAATGTGACCAACAACTGCGCAGCCCAGGAGGTGCTGCAGAATATTCCCCGCAACGGCCGCTTCCTTTATTCGGCTATGGAGAACCATCCGCCCAAGGCTGTGATGGACTTTCTGGAGGCTGCCGGCTGCCCATTAAAGACCGAACGGGGCAACCGGGTATTCCCGGTGTCGGATAAGTCCCAGAGCGTTCTGGAAGCGCTGAAAGCCGCTGCCCGGAAAGCGGGAGTCACCATCCGTACAGGCCGGGCTGCAAGGATCGTGACCCGCTCTGGCGCTGTCTGCGGTGTTATGGCAGAGGGGGAGCAGATACCCTGTCAATGGGTCATTCTGGCCACCGGAGGTCTGAGCTACCCCACCACCGGCTCTACCGGTGACGGCTACCGGATGGCAGAAGCACTGGGACATACGATTACACCCTGCGAGGGAAGCCTGGTACCTCTGGAAACGGCAGGGGAGGACTGTCCCGATATGCAGGGCCTTTCCCTGCGGAATGTGGGCGTAAAGCTGATAAACGAAAAGGGGAAAGTTCTCTACAAGGATTTTGGTGAGCTGCTATTTACCCATTTCGGCATTTCCGGCCCTACGGTGCTGTCAGCATCGGCCCATCTGAAAGGGAATTGCCGTCTCAGCATTGATCTGAAGCCTGCCCTGGACGAGGGAAAGCTCAATGAGCGGATCTTGCGGGATCTGGATACCTACCGCAACCGTACCATGGAAAACGCGCTGACGGACCTGCTGCCCCGGTCCATGATCCCGGTGGTGCTGCGGCGGCTGGGCATCGATCCCCAGCTACAGGCCAATTCCCTGAAGAAGCAGGACCGCCGGGCGCTGGTGGAGCTTCTGAAAAACTTCACCGTCACCGTTACCGCCAAACGGCCGGTGGCTGAGGCCATCATCACATCCGGCGGCATCAAAACATCGGAAATTGATCCCAAGACCATGGAATCAAAGCTTGTTCCCGGGTTATACTTTGCAGGAGAGATCATCGACTGCGATGGCTATACCGGCGGCTTCAACCTGCAGATCGCCTGGGCCACAGCCTATGCTGCCGGTGTTGCCACCGGCAAATGCAAAATGGAAAATTGAAAATGTAAAATGATGGTATTTGCTTCGCCAATGATGATAAACACGCGCGCAGCGCATACCACAATTTTGCGTTATGCAGCACTGGATGCTGCACTGGATGCTGCAGAAAACAGAGCATTGACAAAAGCAGCATATTATAATAAAATAACCAAAGGTATTGATTATCACCCAATACGGAGGTATTTCTATGTACGAAAAATTGGTATCTTACGCCGCACGGCAGTTGGAGCTGGATGCAGAGGAGATCACCCCTGCCAGCACCTTTGAGAGCCTGGGTATCGACTCTCTGGACATCGTTGAGATGATCATGGACCTGGAGACCGAGCTGGGTGTAGAACTGGAGATGGAAGATCAGCAGATCACCACTTTCGGCGAGCTGGCTGAGTTCATCGAGTCTAAGCTCAACTGAATTTCATACCCTTGTTACGGCGGACCGGCTTGTAACAAGGTCGCACTAGTCGGGGAGATAGCGGTGCCCTGTTGCCTGCAATCCGCTACAGCAGGGATGAATTCCCACACCCGGGCTTGCCTTAGTATCGTCTGAGCCATGTAAGCGGTGTTGAAGGATCGGTCTTGCGCAACGGAATCCCGTGAACCATGTCAGGTGGGGAACCAAGCAGCATTAAGCGGATCTTTCCGTGTGCCGTGAGGTTGCCGTTCCCGAGTTGGCTGCATGGTGCCGGGTATTAAGCCTGCACAAATGTGGGTGTGCGATCTTGTTATGAGCCGGTCCTGTACAATCCGGCAAAGCCGGATTATATAATGCAAAATGCAAAATTCAAAATGCAAAATTAGGGGTAGCCTATGGAGAATGCAGTTGAAAACAAGAGTTTTGCCTTTGCGGTACGAATGATCAATCTATGCAAGTATTTGCAAGCTGAGAAGAAGGAATATGTTTTATCAAAGCAAATTCTTCGTTGCGGTACAAGCATCGGTGCGAATATAGCAGAAGCACAGCATGCACAAAGTAAGGCTGACTTTGCTGCTAAATTGAATATTGCATTGAAGGAAACAGGGGAGACCAAATACTGGCTTCGTCTTTTGCATGCAACAGATTATTGCTCCGATCAGGAGTTTAATTCAATTTTTTCTGATTGTGTTGAATTGGAGAAACTCCTGGTTTCTATCGTGAAGACCTCTACAACCTAAGTGGATTTAAATTGTCCCGAAGGGACACATTAATTTTGCATTTTGCATTTTGAATTTTGCATTTACGGGAGGTGAGCGCATGTATCAAGCCCTATACCGCAAATACCGCCCCCAGACCTTTGACGATGTAGTTGGTCAGAGCGCGGTGACCACTACGCTGAAAACCCAATTACAGAGCGGCAAGCTGAGCCATGCGTACCTGTTTACCGGCTCCCGGGGTACGGGCAAGACCAGCTCCGCCAAGATTCTGGCCAAGGCGGTCAACTGTGAAAATCCCCAGGACGGCAACCCCTGCGGTGTCTGCCGGGCTTGCCAGACCATTGACTCCGGCGCCTGCATGGATGTTCTGGAGATCGATGCCGCCTCCAACAACGGTGTCGACAATGTCCGTGACCTGCGGGACGATGCCATCTATACCCCCTCCCAGGTGAAAAAGCGGGTCTACATCATCGATGAGGTCCATATGCTGTCCATCTCGGCTTTCAATGCCCTGCTGAAGATCATTGAAGAGCCGCCGGAGCATCTGCTGTTCATCCTGGCCACCACTGAGCTTCATAAAGTACCGGCCACCATTTTGTCCCGGTGCCAGCGGTTCTCTTTCCGGCGTATCAGCCAGGAGGATATCGCCGCACGGCTGCAGTATGTGGCCTATAAGGAAAATATCGATTTGGACGACAGCGCCGCCAGAGTTCTGGCCCGGCTGGCTGACGGCGGTATGCGTGACGGTCTGAGCTTGCTGGACCAATGCGCCAGCGCCACCACCGGCGAGCTGACAGCGGAAAAGGTTTACGCATGCCTGGGCATTGCCGGTATCCGGGAGTGCAGCGCCATGATGGCGGCCATCGCTGACCATGACAGCAAGAAGGTGCTGTCTCTTTTGAATGAATCCTATTCCCAGGGAAAGGACATGGGCGCGCTGCTGGATGAGCTGGCCTGTCTGACCCGGGATTTGATGGTTTTGCAGTCTGCGCCCAGGGAGGGCATCAGCCTGCTTTCCGGTGTTGCCTCCGATACGGATGTAAAGGCTCTGGCAGCCCGGTTTTCTGCCGGGGAGCTGGTGTACATGATGAACACCATCCAAAAAACCCTGGCGTCCTTTACCCGCAGCGCTTCCCGGCGGATGGATACGGAGCTGTGCCTGCTGAACCTGTGCCAGCCCGCGTTGAGTCTGGATGCCGGCAGCCTGAACGCAAGGCTCAGCAGGGTAGAGGAGCAGTTACAAAACGGCAGCTTTGCCGCTGCCGCAGCGTCTAAGGCTTTCATTGAACCGGAGGAGGAGCTTCCCCCCATGCCCGGTGATGAGGACGCGCCGCCGCTGCCTTTTGAGGAAGCGCCCACCCCCATGCCCGTGGCGGATGAAACCCCGCTTGGCTTCTGGCCGGACCTGGCATCGGAGATCCGTAAGGAACTGAAGCCCCCGGTATCCGGCTTCTTCGCTCCCACACCCAACGCCCCCATCCAGGGCGCTGTGACAGGGAACACCCTGGAGCTGCGCTGCGCCAATTCCTTTACGGTTGATGTAGTCAATAAGCCGGAGATCCTGGCGCTGATTGCCCGTAAGGCATCCGCCAAGCTGGGTAGAAATGTGCAGGTCAAGGCTGTGGACAGAAGCGCTGCCCCCGCGGCTTCCAAGGGTATGGAGCAGCTTTTGCGTTTCTCAGAGAATCACACAGATGTGATCAGAGTTAAGAAATAACAGCGTCATTGCGAGCCAGTGCGTACACTGGCGTGGCAATCTCAACCTAATTTTTTAATAACCCAAAGGAGAAGATAACTATGGCAAAAGGCGGATTCCGGGGTATGCCCGGTGGAATGAACCAGGCCGCTATGATGAAGCAGGCCCAGAAGATGCAGCAGGAGATGCTGCGTATGCAGGAAGAGATGGAAAACAAGACCTACACTGCCACCGCGGGCGGCGGTACGGTCACCGCTGAGGTAAATGGCAAGCACCAACTGGTAAACCTGACCATCAAGGAAGAAGCAGTAGATCCCGATGATGTGGAGATGCTGCAGGATATGGTCATTGCCGCAGTCAATGAAGCCATGCGTAATGCCGATAACGACGCTGCCAACAATATGTCCCGTCTCACCGGCGGACTGAACCTGGGCGGCCTGTTCTGAGGTATCCGCTATGCAGTATTTTCCCGCGGCGCTGCAGAACCTGGCTGACCGCTTTGCCCGCTTGCCGGGCATCGGCGGCAAGACTGCCCAGCGCCTTGCCTTTCATGTGCTGGAGCTTCCCATGGAGGATGCCCAGGACTTTGCCGATGCCATCCTGGCAGCCAAGAGGGAAGTCCATACCTGCCCCCAGTGCCAGAACCTGACCGACAGGGAAGTATGCCCCATCTGCGACAGCCCCAGCCGTGACCACAGCACCGTCTGTGTGGTCGCCGAGCCCAGGGATGTGATCGCCATGGAGCGAAGCCGGGAGTTTGATGGCGTGTATCATGTGCTGCACGGTGTCATTTCCCCGTTGAACCATGTGTCACAGGATGATATCCGCATCCGGGAGCTGCTGGCCCGGGTAGCCCTTGGCGGCATCCGGGAGGTCATTATGGCTACTAACCCCGATACTGAGGGTGAGGCCACGGCCATGTACATTTCCCGTCTCCTGCGCCCAATGGAGATCAGGGTCACACGGCTGGCCTACGGCGTGCCGGTCGGCTCTCAGCTTGAGTATGCCGATGAGGTCACTCTGTCCAGAGCCCTGGAAGGCCGCCAGGAGATCTGAGCAGAAGCAAAATAAAGACTTGCCCTTCCGCCCGGAAGGGCTTTTTCTTTGTTTGCATTATAGCACGAATGTTCGCAAATGTCAAATTTGACCAAATTGCCCATCACACCCCCCAACCACGCCCTTGGAAGTGATAGACTGTCGTTCTCTTACTCTATCTCTATCTCATTCTCTAACTCTACCTCTATCTCTACCTCTATCTCTACCTCTACCTCTAACTCTACCTCTTTCTCCCCCTCGTTTATCATACCTTTACCGAACCTTTCGCCTACCTTCGTCGAACCTTTATTATATCTTACTGTTAGCACTCAGAAAAAGGGACTGTTGCAAAATAAAGCAACAGTCCCTAAAACTATGGAAATGTTTACATCCTGCGGATGTAGGGGCGGCCAATGGCCGCCCGCGGGCGACAAATCGTCTCCCCTACGGATTCTATTATGGATTTCGCGTATTTTGCAACACGCCCTTGCTGTGTTACAGTTTTGCGTAAGTCTTGTCCAGGAATTTCTGGCTATTGACGATAGCCCGCTTATGCAGCGCTTCGCCGATCTTGCCCGCTTCGTCATAGGCGGTAATGGCAAAGGTAAGGATCTTGCCATCCACGGCTGTGACCTCCGCTTCCGCCCGGACCTCCATACCCACCGGTGTAGCGGCCAGATGCTTCAGGTTCAGCTCAATGCCCACGGTGGTCTGTTCCTCACTCAATAGACCCTCCAGGGCCTCACAGGCAGCGCCCTCCATCAGGGCCGCCATGCAGGGGGTGGCGTAGACCAACAGGCTGCCGGAGCCTACCTCCAGGGCGGTATCCTCCCGTTCCACCAGAGCTGAGACCTCCGCCTTTGTACCAACAGTGATATCCATAGGTGTTCCTCCATAATTTGTTCTGTTATCACTATAACGAAAACAGCGCCCGCTGTCAAGGCCGTGTAAGTCTGTGTAATGCCTTGTGGACTTTCCCATAAAATGTGTATACTATGTGTAAATAGGTGTTTACTTTCTTATCATTTCTTAATTTGCAATTTTTACCACTGTGTGTTATGATTACCTTGAACGGAGCGTGATGAAAATGAATTATTTTTGGGAAACCGTTGAGACGATTCCTGCCGGGGTGGGATTTACACTCTTTGACCGGGTGCATCTGACCTGGCTGGCAGTTCTGGTGATCCTCTGCGTTGGGGTGAGCCTGCTTTACCGCCGTATGACCCAGCGGGGAAGAAAAACTGCCAGGCTTGTGATCGCTGGCCTGCTTCTGCTGGATGAACTATGGAAGATGTTCGGTCTGATCGCCTTTGGCAATTATCTTGCGGATTACCTGCCGCTGCACCTTTGCAGTGTGAATATTTTTCTGATCGCGTTCCATTCCCTGCGGCCCGGTAAGGCGCTGGATAACTTTTTATATACCGTGTGTATCCCCGGCGCTATGGCTGCCATGCTGTTTTCCACCTGGACGGCCCTGCCGCCCTGGAACTTTATGCACCTGCATTCCTTCACTGTTCATATTCTGTTGGTGCTGTACCCGGTGATGCTGACTGCGGGCGGAGATATCCGCCCGGACATCCGGGAGCTTCCCAAGAGTCTGGGGATTTTGGCGGCCCTGGCGGCTGGGGTATTTGTGGTCAATAAGCTTCTGAATACGAACTTCTTCTTCCTGGAGTATGCGGAGCCCGGTAATCCGCTGTACCTCTTTGAGCAGGCCTTCGGCAGCCACCTGCTGGGCTTCCCGGTGATTATGTTTGGTGTTCTTGTGGTCATGCATACGCCCTGGCTGCTTGTCCGCCGCGCCAAAAAAGCAAAAGTCAGACAGTAAAAAATGCCTCCCTTTTTGAAGGGAGGCATTTTGCGCTTACAGTTCTTCGCTTACCGCCAGCAACAGGATGCCGATGATCACTATGGCAATGAATATGTATGTCTTCCAGGAAAGCTTTTCCTTCAGGAAAATACGGGAAAGCAGCAGGGAAACGACGCAAACGGAGGAGAGGATAGGCGCGGCAATCGCGTCTTGACCGCCGAGGGCGTAAACATAGGTAAACTGGCCGGCGGTTTCAAATACAGCAGCCAGGATCTTGTCCTTGTGCTGGGGTACAGGTCCGAACTTAACCTTCTTGGCTTTCATAAAGATGAACAGGCCCAGCGCGAACAGGGCAAAGGTCAGCTCATAGCTGGTATTGGCAACGGCTTCAATGGTTTCCTCGGTTACATCCACCAGGGGAGAAGCAGCGATATCCTCTACCAGGAAGAACGCGTCATCCAGGAAGGTGCCGAAGGCATCCAGCAGGGCATACACGAAGGGCATGCAGAAAGCCACGATGGCCAGAGCCTTGCCCAACTTCTTCTTTCTTGTGGTCTCGCCGTGGTTTTCCAGGAAACTGACACCCAAAACACCAACGGTAATGATGGCGATGGCAACCCAGGTCAGCGGGGAGATCTCTTCCTGCAGGAAAACAACAAACAGAAGTGTGCAAATAACACCTGCCGTGTTTTCAATAGGGTCAGAAATGGATTCCTCCAAGAAGCGCATTCCGAAATAGGAGAAGGCCATGGATACGATGTACAGCAGAGACACCGGCAGATACCGGATCAGGTTGATGGGGTTGTAACCAATGTCCTGTGTCAGCAGGGTAAAGATGGCGTGGGCGCCCATCACAACGCCTACCCAGACACAGATCTTCAGATGGGAATATTTTTCGGTGGGAACAGCGCCCTTTTTATAAAAGAGTTCCGCAGTACCCCACAATAGAGCGGTTGCGATGGAAAAGAATAACCAAGACATAATTCTACCTCTTTCTTAAATTTGCGCCAGGCCTGCGTCGATCATTTTCTGCAGGCTCAGCAGGATTCCCAATTTTGCGTGATACCAGGTCAGACCGCCCTGGAAGTATATGGCGTAAGGCTCCCGGATGGGGCCGTCAGCGCTCAGCTCGATGGAAGAGCCCTGAATGAACGCGCCTGCCGCCATAATGACTTTGTTGTTGTAGCCGGGCATATCCCAGGGCAGGGGGGTAGCGAAGCTGTCCACAGGGGCAGCCTGCTGAATGCCCTTGCAGAAGGCGATCATGGCCTCCTCGCTGCCCAGCTCCACGGCCTGGATGATGTCATGGCGGCTTTCTGCCGCGCCGGGAACGCACTTGAAGCCCAGAGGCTCATAGAGGTTAGCGGCGAAGATGGCACCCTTTTCCGCGCCTGCGGTAACGGTGGGAGCCAGGAAGAAGCCCTGGTACAGGCTCAGCATCAGACCCAGGTTCGCGCCCACTTCCTGGCCCAGGCCGGGAGCGGACAGCCGGTAAGCGCAGCGGTCAACGCACTGCTGCGTGCCGCAGATATAGCCGCCGATGGGGGCTAAGCCGCCGCCGGGGTTCTTGATCAGACTGCCGACCACCATATCCGCGCCCACATCCGAAGGCTCGATGGTTTCCACAAACTCGCCGTAGCAGTTATCCACCATCACCAGCACATCGGGCTTGATTGCCTTACAGAAGGCAATCAGCTCGCCAATCTGGGCAACAGAGAAGGTAGGACGGGTGGCGTAGCCCTTGGAGCGCTGGATGGTAATGAGCTTGGTTTTTTCATTGATGGCGGCCTTCACAGCATCGTAGTCGATGCTACCGTCTGGCTTTAAATCTGCCTGCCGGTAGGTAACGCCGTACTCTGCCAGAGAGCAGGGACTGGGCCGGATGCCGATGACCTCCTGCAGTGTATCGTAGGGCGCGCCCACAGGAGAGAGTAATTCATCTCCCGGCAGCAGGTTCGCGCTGAGGGCCACCGTCAGGGCGTGGGTGCCGCAGGTGATCTGGGGCCGCACCAGAGCCGCCTCCGTGTGGAATACATCGGCGTAGACCCTTTCCAGGGTGTCACGGCCCATATCGTCATAGCCGTAGCCGGTGGTGGCGGCGAAGCACTGGGCGCTGACCCGGTTTTTCTGCAAAGCGGCCAGAACCTTTGCCTGGTTGTACTCGGCGGTCTTGTCAATTTCGTCAAAGCGCGCCCGCAGCTTTTCGATCACCTGTTCGCCGTAGGCGTAAACAGCAGGGGAGACCCCAAGCTGCCCATAAAATTCGATCAGTTTCTCCATGTCAGTTCTCCTCGTTTTTCATGCTGCCGAAGATCTGGGCCGCCAGATCCTTCAGTACCTCGGGCCGGGATACGATCAGCCCTGTTTCTTCTTCTCCCAGGATCAGCAGGGTGTCCCCAGGCTGGATGTTGAATAATTCCCGGGCTTCCTTGGGAATTACGATTTGCCCCCGGTCACCGACCTTGGCAGTGCCGAATACCCGCCGGGTGTTACCCTTGCCGAGAATGTGTTTACCACCGGCCATAGCCTTCTCCTTTCGCACTTTTCATACTTTTCATACCAGGAAAGTATAATATATCCCGCCTTGGCTGTCAAGCGCAAAGCGGGAAATATAACGAAAACGATCGTTTACACGCGCAACTTGCGTTGCTGAATTCAAAATTCAAAATGCAAAATTCAAAATTAAGGTGTCGGCTACGCCGACTATTAAAATCATTTGCGTTAGCAAATACCACAATTTTGCATTATGCATTTTACATTTTGCATTCGGCCTTGGGCCGCTAAACGATCATTTATATGATTTTCAATCTCTCCTTCTTCGGCCGCCAAAGATCAAAATGAGTCTCAGAAGCTGGGCCAGGGATACGGCAGTGGCCGCAACATAGGTCATGGCAGCGGCGGTAAGGGTCTTTTTTGCCCCCCGCTGTTCTTCTCCGGTCAGCAGCTCACTGCTTTCAATGGCCTCCATTGCCCGGCGGCTGGCGTTAAATTCCACAGGCAGCGTAATGAGCTGGAACACCAGAGACAGGCCGAAGCAGGCAATGCCCAGGTACACAAAACCGTAGGACAGGTTCTCAAAGGCAGCCAGCAGCAGTCCGACCAGGATCAGCGGCATTGCCAGCTTGGAGCCGATGTTGGTAATGGGAATGATGGCGGCCCGGAGCTTGATAGGTCCATAGCTCTGGGCATACTGTACCGCGTGGCCTGCTTCATGGCAGGCAACGCCAATGGCAGCGGTGGAGGTGCTGCCGTACACACTGTCAGACAGGCGGATCACATTGGTTCTGGGGTCGTAATGGTCGGTCAGATTGCCGCTGACCCGCTCAACCCGCACACCGGTGACGCCGTTACCCCGGAGAACCCGCTCCGCCGCCTGGGCGCCGGTAATGCCCCGGCGGGAAAACTGTTGGGAATACCGCTTGAAGGTGCTGTTTACACTGCTGCTGGCCCACAGGGACAGCAAAACACAGGGCAGTACCAGCACCACATAGGTCCAGTCAAAAAACATATATATCCTCCTTGCTTGATGATAGGATGCCCATAAGTAAATGTATTATCGTTATTATATCCATTTGGGTATTCTATGACAAGTGCCGGCGGAATAACTTTACAATTCTTTTATAATCTGCTATGATAATGCAAAAAAGATCGTTTAGCGGCCCAAAGGCCGAATGCAAAATATAAAATGCATAATACAAAATAGAGGTATTTGCTAACGCAAATGATTTTAATAGTCGGCGCAGCCGACACCTTAATTTTGAATTTTGCATTTTGAATTTTGAATTCAGCAACGCAAGTTGCGCGTGTAAATGATCATTTACGGAAGGAGACATCCTATGGAATTTCTTTACATATTGGAAAAGCTTCGCAATCCCTTTTTGAATAAACTGTTTCTTGCCATCACCAGCCTGGGTGAGGAAACGGCCTTTCTTGTGATCGGCCTGGTGGTATTCTGGTGCGTCAGCAAGCGCCGTGGCTATTATCTGATGGGCGTAGGCTTTTTGGGAACCATCGCCAGTCAGGCCATGAAGATCGCCTGCCGGATTCCCCGGCCCTGGGTCAAGGATCCGAACTTCACCATTCTGGAAGAGGCCAGGGAAGCAGCCGCCGGCTATTCCTTCCCCAGCGGCCATACCCAGACCGCGGTTGGTACTTTCGGTGCCGTTGCCCATTCCTCCCGCCGCTCCATTGTAAAGTGGGTATCCATCCTTCTTGCTGCCATGGTGGGTATCTCCAGAATGTACATCGGCGTGCATACACCCCAGGATGTACTGGTGGGCGCAGGGATATCTATTGTATTTATCTTTGCCCTGCATCCGCTGATGCTGGGAAAGAAGGACCGTACCTTCCCGGTGCTGGTTGGCCTTTCTCTTGTAAGCCTTGTCTATCTGACCGTCATGGAGTGTGTATCCTTCCCGGCGGACATTGACTCCCATAATCTGGAGTCAGCCATGAAGAATGCCTATACCCTCACCGGCACGACCGTGGGTCTTGCAGTGGTGTACCCGTTGGAGAAGAAATATATCAACTTCACGGAATCCGCTGTCTGGTGGGCGCAGATACTAAAGGTCATTCTGGGCCTGGGCATCGTGCTTGCCGTGAAGGAGGGACTGCGCGCTCCGCTGGATGCCCTGTTTGCCGGCCATCTGGCAGCCAGAGCGGTGCGGTATTTTCTGATCGTGATGGTCGCCGGAGCGCTGTGGCCTTTGACTTTCCGATTCTTTGCAAAACTGGGAAAGGGAAGATGAGCTGCCTTGAACTACGCTGAGATCAAAAACTGTGATATCGCCAACGGCCCGGGGGTCCGGGTGAGCCTGTTTGTATCCGGCTGTACCCACCGGTGTCCCGGCTGCTTCAACGCGGTGGCCTGGGACTTTGATTATGGCAAGCCCTTTACCCGGCAAACCATCGACCAGATCCTTGCCCTGCTGGCGCCCAGCTATATAAGGGGCATCACCATTTTGGGCGGCGAGCCCTTTGAACCCCAAAATCAAGGACCGATCGTGGAACTGCTGCGGCAAATCAAAGCCAAATACCCGCAAAAAAGCATCTGGGCCTTCTCCGGCTACCTCTTTGACAGGGATATCCTGTCCGGCAAGCTGGGGGACCCGGTCATAACGAAAGAATATGTAAGCTATCTGGATGTACTGGTGGACGGGCCTTTTATCCGGGAGAAGAAGGACCTGACCCTGCGCTTCCGGGGATCGTCCAATCAGCGTGTCATCGATGTCCCTGCATCCTTGCGCTCCGGGGAAGTGGTTCTCTGGCAGGATTGGCAGGGCGACGGAAGGGGAATGAAGTAATGGAACAAATACCAGTAAAGAAGCTGCGGCAGGGCGCGGTGCTGCCTACCTACGGTTCTGCCTGCGCGGCGGGCGCTGACCTGTATGCCTGCCTGGATAACCCTGCGGTGATCGAACCCGGTCAGACGGTGTTCATCCCGACGGGCCTTGCTATGGAGATCCCGGCAGGCTTTGCGGGACTGATCTATGCCCGTAGCAGTCTGGGTACGAAGCGCGGCCTGGCGCCGGCCAATAAGGTGGGTGTGATCGACTCTGACTACCGGGGTGAAATCATGGTCGCCCTCCATAACCATGGCAGCAGTGTCCAGACAGTAGAAAACAGCGAGCGCATCGCGCAGCTTGTGATCGCCCCCGTGTTTACCCCCGGTTTCACGGAGGTGGAGTCTCTTTCCGGTACCCAGCGGGGCGCTGGCGGCTTCGGCTCTACCGGAAAGTAAAAGAATGTAAAATTTTGCTGTACAAACGGGAAAATATTTCGTATAATCAAAAGAGCAAATCTGACTGAGGGAGGGTCCCTATGGAAATCGTATCCGCAATTGTTCAGATGCTTGGCGGTCTGGCCATGTTCCTGTACGGTATTGAGATCATGGGTGACGGTTTGAAGAACAGCTCCGGTGCCGCGCTGAAGCGTGTGCTGCAAAAGGTTTCCGGCAATCTGATCACCGGCGTTTTGACCGGCACGCTGGTCACTGCCGTGATCCAGAGCTCCACGGCTACCATCGTTTTGGCTGTTGCCCTGATCGGCGCCGGTGTGCTGACGCTGAAGCAGGCTGTCGCCATCGTCATGGGTGCCAATATCGGAACTACCGTTACCGCCTGGATCACAAACCTTGCCTTTATGGAAGGCGGCGGCAGCTTCTTCCTGTGGCTGTTCGATACCGATACCCTTGCGCCTATCGCGCTGTTTTTGGGTATCGTGCTGATCATGTTTGTAAAGACCAAGAAAGCCAAGACCATCGGCGATATTTCCATGGGTTTTGGCATCCTGTTTGTCGGCTTAATGAACATGACCGGCGCGGTCAAGGGCTTTGCCAGCTCTCCCGCGTTTATGGAGCTTCTGGCCGGATTCTCCGATAAGCCTGTTCTGGGCATTATTGCCGGCTGTGTGCTGACGGTCATCGTACAGAGCTCCTCTGCCACCGTGGCAATGCTCCAGTCCCTGTCTGCCACCGGCGCTATGGACTTTTCCGGTGTGTACCCCATCATCATGGGCATCAACATCGGCACCACTCTGGTTACGGCATTCTATTGCTTCGTAGGTGAATCCCATAAGGACTCCCGCCGTACCGGCCTTGTCCATGTGTCCTTTAATACCATCGGCACCGTGGTGTTTATGATCATTCTGAGCGTGATGCAGCATTTTCAGGTGTTTGGTACTGAATTCTGGCAGATGGAGGCAAGTTCTACTGTCATTGCCATCTTCCAGTCCCTCTTTAATGTATTTACCTGTGTGCTGCTGCTGCCCTTTACCAACCTGCTGGTGAAGATGTCTATGCTGCTGGTCAAGGACGATCCGGAGAAAGCGCCTGCACATCCGGAGCTGCTTGGCCTGAAAAAGGATCTGTATATCTCTCCCGCCGTTGCGCTGGGCGAAGCCACCAAAGCCGTTGCGGCTATGGGTGCTGTTGCCAAGGCAAACTTTGCCCGGGGCTGCCAGCAGCTATTGGGCTATGACCAGGAGCGAAGCGCCATCATTGATGAGGACGAGGAATGCCTGGACCGGTTTGCCGACGATTCCGATAACTTTCTTATTGGCCTTTCCAAGGTCATCGAAAGCGAACGGGATGACCGGCAGCTGGACATGCTGATGCAGTCCGTTCCCAATTTCGAGCGTATTGGCGACTACGCTACCAACTTCTCTGAACTGGGGCAGAAGCTGGCGGAGAATAACACGGTATTCTCTGAAAACGCCCAGAAGGAGCTTGGCATTCTCTTTGATGCCGTCAATGAGATACTGAATGTAACCATTGATGCGTTTACCAGGGATGATATCCAGGCAGCCAAAGCGGTTGAACCTCTGGAGGAGGTCATTGACGACATGATCATCCTGCTGAAAGACCGTCATACCAAGCGGCTGAAGAAGGGCGAATGCACCGTTGATACGGGCCTGATCTTCATGGAGTGCCTTACTTATCTGGAGAGAGCCTCCGATCAGTGTTCTTCCATTGCTGTCATGATGCTGGCCCGCTACGATGAAGCGATCCTCCACAATCACCATGAGTATCTGCGCAGCGTTCACACGGGCAACGATGTGTTTTATAACGCAGAGGAGGCCCGCCGCCGTGAGCAGTATATCAAGCCGCTCAAGGCGATCCATTGATACGATACAGAAAAGAGCGCACCCGGTTGGGTGCGCTCTTCAGCGTGTCAAAAAACCTCTGGCGTAGGTACGCCCAAGGCTCCCTCTGACGAGGGGGCTTTGTGTGGTCCTGCTATTTTAAAAGGCTCAAGAGCACACCTGTTTAACGGGTGCGCTCTTGATTTTAATAGAAGAGAATATCGGAGTAGGTGGGGAAGGGCCAGTAGCTCTTGTCGGTCAGCAGCTCCATGCTGTCAGCAAGGCTGCGGATACGGGCCATGGCAGGACTGACCACATTGTGGTAATAATCCATGGCTTCCACGCTGTCCGCGGGCACATCCTTCAGTGTTCTATTCAAGTCCTCACAGGCAGCATAGAGCTGGTCAATGCCCTGGCTGAGCCGGGTGATCAGATCCATTTCTGCGCTGCGGCTTACAAACAACCGCTGTTTCAGATCAGCTCTGGCGCACAGGTCACCGCAATACCTGCTGACAGCGGGCAGGATCTGGCGCATGGCCATATCCACGGTGGTCTGAGCTTCGATCCGCATCAGCTTACGGTAGGCTTCCAGATGGATCTCGTTACGGGCCCGGAACTCGTTCTCAGTGAAGATACCGTGCTTGGTAACCAGGTCAATGTTTTTCTGACTGACATAATGGGGCATGGCCTCAGCGGTGGAGCGGTAATTGCTCAGACCGCGGCGCGCAGCCTCCTTTTCCCAGGCCTCAGAGTATCCGTTGCCGTTGAATATAATCCGGCTGTGTTCAGTAAAGGCTCTGCATACCAGGTTCTGCAGGGCACTGTCAAAGTTCTCAGCCTGCTCCAGCTCGTCAGCAAAACGGCCCAGTTCCTCCGCCATAATAGTGTTCAGAGCGATGTTGGGGCCTGCCACCGATTGGGAAGAACCCAGCATACGGAATTCAAACTTGTTGCCGGTGAATGCCAGGGGACTGGTACGGTTGCGGTCGGTGGTATCCTTGGGGATGGCTGGCAGCACATCCACACCGATGCGCATGACGCTCTTTTCGGGATCCCGGTAGTTGGTGTCATTGATGATGGAATCTACCACAGCGGTCAGCTCATCGCCCAGGAAGATGGAAACGATGGCAGGCGGCGCTTCGTGAGCGCCCAGACGGTGGTCGTTGCCGGCGGATGCCACGGTGCAGCGCAGGAAGTCCTGGTATTCGTCCACACCTGCGATGAACGCTGCCAGGAATACCAGAAACTGGGCGTTCTGCCGGGGCGTCTTGCCGGGACGGAACAGGTTGCGTCCTGTGTCGGTAGCCAGGGAGAAGTTGTTGTGCTTACCGGAACCGTTGACACCCTGGAAGGGCTTCTCGTGAAGCAGACAGACCAGGTTGTGCTTTGCGGCGCACTTTTTGAGGATCTCCATAACCAGCTGGTTGGCATCGCAGGAGGTATTGGCATTGTCAAAGATGGGGGCAAGCTCATGCTGGCAGGGGGCAGCTTCATTGTGCTTGGTCTTGGACAGAACGCCCAGCCGCCAAAGCTGCTCATCCAGATCCTTCATAAAGTTGGAGATCCGGGTACGGATGGTGCCGTAGTAGTGGTCATCCAGCTCCTGACCCTTGGGGGCGGGAGCACCGAACAGGGTACGGCCTGTCAGCCGCAGGTCCTCACGCTGGGCGTACAGGTCCTTGGGGATGATAAAGTATTCCTGTTCCGCGCCGACACAGGTCACGACCCGCTGGGTCTCGTTGTCGCCAAAGAGCCGCAGGATACGCAGCGCTTCCCGGGAAACCTCGTCCATGGAGCGAAGCAGCGGTGTTTTCTTATCCAGAGCTTCGCCGGTGTAGGAGAAGAAACAGGTGGGAATGAACAGGCTGCCGTCTTTCACAAAAGCGAAGGCAGTGGGGTCCCAGGCAGTATAGCCTCTTGCTTCAAAGGTGGCCCGGAGGCCGCCGGAGGGGAAGGAGCTTGCGTCCGATTCACCCTGTACCAGCTCCTTACCGGAAAACTCCATAATGACACGGCCATCTCCCGTAGGAGAAATGAAAGAATCATGCTTTTCAGCGGTGATGCCGGTCATAGGCTGGAACCAGTGGGTGAAATGGGTAGCGCCCTTTTCTGTGGCCCAGTTTTTCATGGCCTCAGCGATCTCATTGGCAACATCCAGGGGCAGGGGGGTAGCAGTGGCGATGCATTGTTTCCAGGCGCTGTAGATTTCAGCCGACAGCCGCTGCTGCATGGTGGCCTCATTAAACACATCACAGCCAAAGATCTGGGGAACATTCAAAATCTCGCTCATAGGACCCTTCCTTTCCAATAAACATATCTTCTCAAATTTTATTCTAAAAAGCCATAAAAAGCAATAGCGCAGCAGATAAAAAAATTAAACTCTCAGCTATGTTTCTTTGTATGTTTCCACAAACTCAATGGAAATACTTGCATTTTTCATGGATTGGGAATATAATAGCCCCAATTATACGGGGAAAGGACTGATTCCATGAAAACCTATACTTCCATGACCAGACAAGAGCTGCAAAGCCAGCTTCAGCTTCAGCAGGAGGCATTCGCTGCCTGTAAAGCAAAGGCGTTGAATCTGAACATGGCCAGAGGCAAGCCGGCAAAGGACCAGCTTGACCTGTGCAACGGTATTCTGACTGTGATCACAAAGGCTGAAGATTGCTTTGACGGCAGCATTGATGCCCGTAACTACGGCGATCTGGCAGGCCTGCCCTGCGCCCGCAGCTACTGGGCGGAGGTTCTTGGCTGTAAGCCAGAGCAGACCTTTATAGGCGGCAACGCAAGCCTGAACCTGATGTATGATGTGATCTCCAAGGCCTATACCCACGGTCTGCTGAGAAGCCAGCGGCCCTGGTGCAAGGAGGAGAAGATCAAGTTCCTTTGTCCCGCTCCCGGTTACGACCGCCACTTCCGTATTACTGAGTCCTTTGGCGCGGAACTGGTCACTGTTCCCATGACCCCTAACGGCCCCGACATGGATCTGGTTGAGTCGCTTGTGAAGGATCCCACCGTCAAGGGTATCTGGTGTGTTCCCAAGTATTCCAACCCCGACGGTATCATTTACAGTGAGGAAACCGTATCCCGGTTCGCGGCTCTGAAGCCCGCAGCCTCCGATTTCATCATCATGTGGGATAACGCCTACTGCATCCATGAGTTTGAAGGGGAGTTTGTACCCTTCCCGGATATCATTTCCCTGTGCGAGGCGGCAGGAAATCCCGATATGGTTCTGGAATTCGCCTCCACCTCCAAGATCACTGTTGCCGGCGGCGGTATTTCTGTCATGGCAGGTTCCGTTGCCAACATTCAGTATTTGACAAAGCTCTGGGGCGTGCAGACCATCTCCTATGATAAGCTGAACCAGCTCCGCCATGTACGCTTTTTGAAAGATAAGGCCCATACTCTGGAGCTGATGAAGGGCCACGCTGCCATCATGGGTCCCAAGTTCCGCAAGGTGCTGGAAATGCTGGATGCCCAGATCGCGCCCCTGTCCATCGCCCAGTGGAATAAACCCAAGGGTGGCTACTTCGTCAGCTTTAACGGCATGCCCGGTACTGCTAAGCGCACTTTGGCGCTGTGCAAGGAGGCAGGCGTTACCATGACCGATGCCGGCGCTACCTTCCCTTATGGCATCGACCCCGACGACAGCAACATCCGTATTGCCCCCAGTCTGCCGCCCGTGGCGGAACTGGAGCAGGCCATGGAGGTATTCTGTACCTGCGTGAAGCTGTCCGCGCTGGAAAAGCTCCTGGAGCGGTAACATGATGAAAAAACTTTTGGACCTTGTAAAGGTCCATTGGGATATTGTGACCTACCTGTTCTTTGGTGTGCTGACCACACTGGTCAATTACGCGGTGTACCTGCCGCTGTACAACGGGGCAGGACTCAGCGCGACAGTGAGTAATGTGATCGCCTGGGTGGCAGCAGTAGCCTTCGCCTTTGTGACCAACAAGCCCTTTGTATTCGGCAGCCATGACTGGCGCATAAAGACTCTGCTGCCGGAGCTTGCCAAATTTGTTGGCTGCCGCATCGGCTCCGGCCTTGCGGAAACAGCGATTCTGTTCGTGTCGGTGGATCTGCTTCATGGAAGCGGCAACCTCTGGAAGCTGCTGACCAGTATTCTGGTAGTCATCGTCAACTATGCTGCCAGTAAGCTGCTGGTATTTAAATCAAAAGAATGAGCAGGCACATAACAGTGTTCCCAACAAAATAACTAATTTATCAAAAAACAGCGTGTACTGCAAGAATTGCAATACACGCTGTTCTTCTGCTTTGATTTGGTGTTTTCTTTCGACATATGTTGGATTTTTGTGTGATATAGCAACATCTTGTTATTCAAACTTTAGCAGTATACAAGAAAGATAAAAGATGGTTATTACCACAAAATTTTCAGGCAACCGATGTACATAGTCTGAGGTCCCCCTGCCTATTACACAATATCAGATTCATGGTAATATATACACAGGGATAATGCTGTAACCGTTAGAAAAAACCTTATTCACTATTTAGCACTCGTATTTTAACTGCTCCACAAAAGCAAATTGCCCTGATTCAATCAGTTTATCATAATACTTGTGCTTGACTTCTGTAATAAAGTCTTCTATTGCATCAGGGTGATTTCGCAGGAACCATTTAATATGACTTTGAATATATTCCATGCGAATCTCGGCGTCATTCAGATCATTGGGAACCCTTTTCATGCGCTCATCTATACTATCAAAACCTAAAAACGGTGTTTCTAGTCTTTCGTGGACCATGGCAATATATTCTGGGTTTATGTCAATGCCAATACCTTTTCGATTCGTCTGTTGACATACTCTCAATAATGTGCCGCTTCCAACAAATGGATCGAGGATGGTATCTCCTTCATTAGATGATGTTAATATCATCCGCTCATACAATCCCTCTGGTTTTTGAGTTGGGTGTTTTTGGCGATTTTTATTGCAATAATGCATATGAGAAAACTCCCATACATTGCCAGGGTTTGCGCCTCTCATATTATTTACAGTACGATAGAATTTTTGTGGCACACGAATATCATCCAGATTGAAAATATACTTCTTTGGATGTTTTGTAAACATTAAAATATCATCATGTCGTGGCGAGAAACCTTTAGTTTTTCCAATACCTTGTGTGTAAAACCAAGTAATCCAGGAATTGAAATGCATCCCCAATTCCTGCTCCAGAATAGTGTAGATGTAAGATATATATCTCATTCCCATAAAGATATAAATGGTTCCATCATCTGATAAAACACGATATGCCTCTTTTAGCCATTTTCGTGAGAACTCGAGATATTCTGTAAATTCCAGATTATCCTGGTTATTACCATAGTCTTTATTTAAGTTATATGGTGGATCAGTAACTATTAACCGAACACTATTGTCTGGAATTTTTGGTAATTCCTCAAGCGCATCACCACATATTGTAATTAGTTCTTTATCCATCTGTTCTTCTGCGCCTCTCTATAAAAATCATCGATATTCCTACGAGAGCTATGTAAATATTTTTGGTCTAGAAGCTGACACATTTCCCATGTAGTTCGATATTGATAGGTAACATAATGAATGTCCTTAATTTGAATTTGACCCGTTCCAAGAGCAGGATTGTAGTTGATGTCTGCATCACTAATATATTTCAAATCGTATGCATTATAGTCAACTACTTCCATAATACCATCAACAAGACCTGTCTGCTTATTTCGTTCAGAGTACACTCTGTGTTTGATAGATAAAATAATAAACATATAATCGGGATCAATCACATACGCAGTTCGAATTCTGGAAAAGGATGTGATATTAGGCCCCTTTCCGCTGTTAGGAATATCGTTCGCAGTTGCTTTTACATCCACATTGCCGGTAAGAACTCGATCGGCTTTTCTGAACTGCAGAATAATATCAGCCATTCCCAAACGTTCCTGTGCTTCAACATTAATAAGACAGAATTCATTATTGCAGTCACCTCTAATGCCTGCAAAAACCTCGCCTGCCCATGCCTCAATCATAGGCCCTGCAATTTTATTGATATTCTCTAAAGGTAACCCCATCATAAGATTGGTATTGATAATAATTTTGTTATCACCAACTTTTTTCCGAGTATCCAGAATAGTGGTTATCTGTCGTATAACAAACTCAGAGTCTTCCTTATATGTAGGTGATTCCACAGGAATTTTAAAAATAAGGTCTTCGTATCGCATGATATAATCCTTCCCGAACAATTATAATGTGTGCTTAAATCTTTAGGATTAGTATAGCAGAGTTCATTAAATAAAACAAGGCATATCTTAAGAGATTCATAAAGTACATCTGAGGTAGAAAGAGCATATTTCGTAATTTCCCTATAATGAGTGTGGTAATATTTTCTGGATTTGCTCATTATTTTCCGTAATGCTTTTTGCAGCGTTATAAGGAATCAGCGGCAGCCGCAATGCGCGGCTGCCGCTTCTGGCTCATTCGGTGATGTAGAAATTCTGGCTGTGAACAAACGCTCCATTGAAATAGATGGCGATGGAATAGGTCCCGGGATCCTCAGGCAGCGCCGGTACATCCAGCTCACAGTAACGCTTGTACCACATGTTGGTCCAGGTCTGCTGGGTGATGTTGCTGCTGATGAGCGTACCATCCTCGGAGCGAATGACATACATCGTCGTGATCACATCGTTGGAGGTGTTGTAATATGTGTTGTTGTAGAGCAGGAAGGACGCCTTGCTGCCCTTCTTGAATGTATCCGTATAGTCGCTTGCGGCCAGATCGGTGCGGGTCCAGTTTGTCTTATTGGGCGTGCGGCACATACTGGCGGTAATATTCTCCGCTTTTACCAGATAACCGGCAAAGGGTTCAGCCTCGGGAATGGACACGGTAAGGGGGTTGCTGAATACGGTGGTGCCATCCTCCAGAAGTACGGCTATGGCATACTGGGTGCCGGGGACCAGGGGTGTGATCACCGCGGCGTTGGTGCTGGTTCTCACCATTTCCTTATATGCCGCACCGTCGACCGTATAGGTCAGGATCCATTGACTGGTGGGGGCGTTGCCGGTATATTCCCAGCTGACCTGTAAACTGGTCTTGCTCTGGGTCACCTTCAGGTCGGTGACTGTTACGGCGTTTGCTGTCATGTAGCAGCGCTCGCCGGCGCTCATGCCGTCAGCCAGCACCTCTACGGTATGGGCCTCATTTCCGTTCAGGTCTGTAAAGGTAACGGCGGTATCACTGGTGACGATGGTCTCGTCGTAACCGGAATCGCTGTAGCAGCGTACAGTCCAGCTTTCCACCTGGGCACCCTCCGGTACGGTCCAGCTTACATCCAGAGAGTCAGCGGTACAGCCGGTAATGGTAAGGTCTTCTGCCACAACAGGGTCAACAGCGGTGTATTCCAGCGTGTCGCTGCCGGTGATATAGAGGTTGGAACCGGCCTCTAACTGGAAAGTATAGGTCTTGCCGCTGACCAGTCCTGAGATGTTGGCCATGTGGCCGCCGAAGATCACCTTTTGCTCCTCAATGCCATCGGCCCAATAGCGGACGGACCATGCGGAGGAATCCATACCGTCGACAGTGAAATTCAAAATGGCAGTGCCGGGCTCTGTGCCGGTAAGGGCGGTGAAAGTGACGATATCGGTCTGTACAGGAGTCGTGTAGCTGTCAGCGATCTTGCCGGTCAGCTTTCTCAAGCCCGTGACCTCTACCTCGACTCTGTACAGGGTGTTGGGGGTAAGGCCGGTAAATACAGCCTTGCCGTCCTGCACAGGGGAGGTCAGTGTCACACCGTATGTATCGACGCACAGAACTGTCAGCAGAGATTCGTCTACATTGGCGGAAACCTTTACGACCAGCTCGTCCTCGCTGCCTTCCAGCACCAGTGTACTGACAGAGCGCAGATAGTAGTCCTTGTAGAACAGATAACCGCCTACAGCCAGGCCGCACACAAGAAACAGGGCGCAGAGCAAAGCGATCCACTTACCGGAGGGCTTCTTTTTCTTCTGAGAGCGTCTGACCGCGGATTTACGGGTGGCGGATTTCCGTCTTGCGGCTTTCAGATCATCCCTGCCGTCATAGTAACCGTCGTCGTCATCGGAGGAAACATCATCCATCCAGTCGTCATCGTCATCGAACCCATCCGTATCCGGATTCTCCTCTGTCTGGGGGGCTTCCTGCACTGCGGCAGTCCCTTTGATGATCTTGGTGGCATCGTCTGTGCTGACCTCAGACATGGGTACGATCACCTGGGGGATGGGGGGTTCTTCAGCCAGGATCTTGTGGCTGATCAGATCGTCGGCCATGGACAAAATGGAGGAGGCATCCTCAGAAACATCATCGTAGGTAAAGTCCGCGGCCATCTCCTCGCTTGGGAGGGTGTCATCCAGAAGAATGTCGTCCAGGAAGGAGAGATTCAGATAGTCCTCATCCTCACCATCGGCAGTATCCTCCGGAAGGGTGATAGCCGGTATTTCCTTTGCTGTCCCGGCCTGAGGATCTTCCTGTGTAAAATATTCATAGAAATCATCCAGGCAGATCTGCTCAACAGAAGGATCTTCCGGCGCTTCCCCGGCAATTTCCTGTGGATCAGATGCCGCGTCCGCGGCCTGCGCGGGATCTTCTTCGTGGGATTCGGCAGGGGCTGCGATGGGAGTGTCGTTGACACCGTTGCGCTGCATGTAGGCAACCAGCGCCTGGCCCATCTCATAAGGATCCTGCCAGCGGTCACTGGGGTCGGGGGCGCAGGCCTTCAGGATGATCTCTGCCAGCTCATAATCGGCATAAACAGGAGCGGGCAGCGGCTCAGCGCCGGCGCGTCCCTCGAAGGGCAGCTCACCGCCGTTATAGATCTGATACAGGATCAGGCCGGCGGAATAGATATCAATGGTGGGGTTCACATCGGAGAAGGCATCTACGATCTCCGGCGCTGTGTAGGTGCCGATATAGCGTTCGGGAATAGAAGTGAATTTCAGAGAATCCAGCTTCAAAAAGCCCAGGTCACCGATGCGGAACTCCCGGTCGTTGCTGATAAAGATGTTTTCGGGCTTCAGGTCCGCGAACAGAAAACCGGCTTTACGGCTGACAGCCAGCGCGCCGCACAGATCCAGACCCAGGTTGATGGCGGCCAGATGGGTCATAGTGGTCTTGCGCAGGTGACGGGCCAGACTGCGCCGGTAACTGCTCAGTAAGTACACATCATAGCCTACAGCCTTATCCATAGGCACGATCTGATAATCCTCAAAGGGCAGGAAACCCTCCTGCCTGGAAAGCTTCTCTAAAATATCCGCCTCCGCAACAACACTTTGTGCAAGCTCCAGGAAATAGTCCCTGGCTGCGGCTTCGCTCTGATAAGCGCCTGTGAGCAGTAATGCCTGCAGCTGCACCTGGGATGCGGGGATGGATATGATTTTTACAATGTATTTTCTATCAGAATTGTCTGGCATGGCAGGGCAGCAGCGCACACCGTGGTGGCTGCTGAAGGGATCGCCCATGGAAAAACCGTCCAGCAAAGGGGAAACCAGCTTCGGTTCTGACAAATCCATCGCCTCCTTATCATTTCACTCCCTATATGATAAATTATAAACGGTAAAAAAGCAATATCTTTATAGGTCTTTATTTGAAAAGATCGAAAAAAGAATCATTTTGTCAAAAAATTTTTTATGGTTGTATTTGGAACGGAATTATGTTATACTATGCAGGTAAAACCAGTGGCACGAGATGCCAGCACAGGAGGACCGAAATGAGCAAAGTAATTTGTGAAATCTGCGGCACTGCCTATCCCGATACCGAGAAGGAGTGTCCTGTATGCGGTTTTGAAAAACCCGAAACTGCTGAATTTGTACCTGAAGATACCGCCGGTGCCGGAGCAAAAGCATCCGGTCATGTAAGAGGCGGCCGGTTTTCGAAAACCAATGTAAGCAGGAAGCAGACCGCGCCTGCGGAGTCCGGCGAAAACAGGAAGAGCAAGCCTGTAAAAAATGGCAAGAGTGATACCGGCCTGATCATTGCCACTATCCTTTTGCTGATTTCTGTGATCTGCCTGGGTGCCCATATCTATGTTACATATTTTGCCGGTGCTGTACCTCCGGTGGATGATCCTGCTCCCGAGGGAACCACCACGCAGCCCACCCAGACCCAGCCTACGCAGACAACTCCCACCCAGACTCAGGGCACTACTGCTCCTGTTGAGATCGCCTGCACCGGCTTAACCCTTCACGAGCAGTCTGTTGTTTTGAATGAGGTTGGCAGCCAGTGGCTTCTGAGTGTGGTTCCGACACCTGCCAATACTACCGATCCGGTCACCTATTCCTCTGCAGACCAGAATATTGCCATTGTCAACGCCGATGGTCAGATCACAGCGGTAGCAGAGGGCGAGACGGTCATCACGGTTACCTGCGGCAGTGTCAGTGTGGAGTGTAAGGTTGTCTGCAAGATCGCTGAGGAGACTGAACCGCAGGAAACCGAACCCAAGGAAACAGAATCTCAGGATATCGGTGATTTCAAGCTCAACCGTGAGGACTTTACCCTTGTTGTTGGCGAAAGCTGGCGGCTGTATAACGGCACCATTGATGCCGATGAGATTTCCTGGCGCAGCAGCAATTCCTCTGTTGCTACTGTTAGCAAGGGCCGTGTAAAGGGTGTTGCCCCGGGTTACGCCTGGATCACAGCGGAGTACAAGGGCGTTGAGCTCAAGTGTATCGTCTATGTCATCAATCCCTAATATCAAAGCGGCAGCACTTTCCGGTGCTGCCGCTTTTTTGCTTATTCGCCGTCGATGTGCTGACCCTTGCGAAACAGCAGTGTGATGCACCACAAGCCTGCAAGGCCCACAACGGTATAGATGATTCGGCTGACTACGGAGCCCTGACCGCCAAAGAGCCAGGCTACCAGATCAAACTGAAAAATGCCAACCAGGCCCCAGTTTATGCTGCCGATGATGGACAGAATCAGTGCCAGTGTATCCATAATGCTACCTCCATTCCATTTAGTGGCTGTCGGTAGCTTTTCCAATTCAACGAAAAATATACAGGGGGAAACACTTGCAAAAACAGAAGTTTTCCAGTAGAGTATAAAAAGAATATTTTCGGAAGGACGAAAGCTATGACAACATTGTACGAAGGCGCCTATGCCAAAGTAAATCTGACACTGGATGTTTTGGGAAAGCGTGACGACGGCTACCACGATCTGAAAAGCGTAATGCAGACCATCTCGATCAGAGATGATATTGAAATCGATCTTGGCACCGGCAAACCCTGGGAGCTGACCTGTACCATGGAGGGAATTCCCACAGATGAACGGAATCTGGCCTGGAAGGCGGCGAAGCTGTATCTGGATACGGTTAAAAAGGATCCCGATGGCCTGACGGTCCGCATTACCAAGCGGATCCCTGTGGAAGCGGGTCTTGGCGGCGGCAGCGCGGACGCGGCTGCGGTCCTGCGGGCGCTGACCCGCCACTATGGAGAGCCTTTGTCGCTTCCGGCTCTGGCGGAGCTGGGCAGTCTTGTTGGCAGTGATGTGCCTTTCTGTACCATCTGCGGCACAGCTATGGTCGAGGGCAGGGGAGAAAGACTTCGCAGGCTGCCGGATATGCCCGACTGCCTGTTCGTGGTCTGTAAGCCCGATTTCTCCGTATCCACACCGGTTTTGTACCAAAAGCTGGATGAAAAGTCCATTCCCAAGCACCCGGATAATCAGCTTATGGAGTCGGCGCTGATCGCCGGTGACCTGGGCAAGGTCTGCGAAAACATTTTCAATGTGTTCGATCCGGTGGTCACGGAGGACCATCTGGAGCTGAATTACATCAAGTCCATTTTCAACAGCTACGGCGCGGCTGCCTATCAGATGACTGGCTCCGGCTCTGCGGTGTTTGCCATCGTTCCCGAGTTTGAGTATGCCGCTGTGATCTGCAATATGCTCAAGGAGAACTATCCCCAGGTATTCATCGCCAAGCCTGTTTGATTTTTCCATGACCGTCTATACTGGGATTTTCTTAGTATAGACGGTGTTTTTTATGAAAATTCCTATCAATATTTACCTTATTTTCCCGTGGGGGTCTGTAGAGGTTGGAAAAATTCTTTCCTTTCCGCTCATTATGTGGTAAGATAGAAAAAATGTTTGAAAGGTGGTGGCGCAGTGCTGAAGCTGATTCTGTGTGAGGATTGGGTAGCAGGCCGTGACCGGGTTCTTGAGCTGATCGCCAAGGATGTTTCCGAGGGGAAGGGCAGCCGCGTTTTGATGGTGCCGGAGCTGATCAGCCACGATATGGAGCGCAGGCTCTGCGCCGCGGCAGGGGATACTGCCAGCCGGTATGCGGAGGTGCTTTCTTTTACGCGCCTTGCCAGCCGTGTGGCAGACAGTGTTGGCTCTGCCGCCAGAGAGTGTCTGGATAAGGGCGGCCGGGTGGTGGCTATGGCTGCCGCGGCCCGGCAGCTTCACAGCAAGCTGAAGGCCTATGCCCGGCTGGAAACCCGGCCGGACTTTCTGACCGGACTTGTGGATGCGGTGGATGAGTTTAAGCGCTGCTGTATCACAGCGGAGGATCTGAGGGCGGCGTCTGCCCGGACAGAGGGAGGCTTTGCCCAAAAGCTGGAAGAACTGGCGCTGCTGCTGGAAGCCTACGATGGCCTGTGCAGCCGTGGCAAGAAAGACCCCAGAGATCAGATGACATGGCTCTTGGAGCAGCTTTATGACAGTGATTTTGCCCGGAACCATACCTTTTACATAGATGGATTCCCGGATTTTACCCGACAGCACATGGCGATCCTGGAATATTTGATTCAGGTTTCCCCGGAAGTGACTGTCAGCATGAACTGTGACCGTCCGGGGTCGGAGCGTGTGGCTTTTGAAAAAGCAGGCGAAACCGCTGCCCAGTTGATCCGGTGTGCCGGGCGTGCTGGTGTACCCTACGAGATCCAGTATCTTCCCTGCGCGGAATCTTCTTTGATGGACTTGCGCAGGAGGCTGTTTCAGGGCAGCACAGATCAGGTGCGGTCACTTGCGGGTACACTCACAGTCAGCCGGGTCCAATCCCTGTATCTGGAGTGTGTAAATGCCGCAAACCGGGTCATGGAGCTTGCCAGAAACGGCAGCCGCTACCGCAGCATCGGTATTGTATGTACCGATATGGACGCATACCGGCATACGCTTTCTCTGGTGTTTGGACGCTGGGGTATCCCTCTGTACCAGTCCGGTACAGAGGAAATTCTGCAAAAGACGGTCATCAGCACAGTACTTTCCGCTATGGACGCAGCCCTTGGGGGCTTTGAGCAGCAGGACACGCTGCGGTATCTGAAATCGGTACTGTCACCCATTGACATGGAATTCTGTGACGAACTGGAGAATTATGCCATTACCTGGGGTATCCAGGGTAACCGCTGGCTGCAGACCTGGGAGAACCATCCCGACGGCCTGGGGGCGGAGTGGACGGAGGAAGGGAAGCGGAAGCTTGCGGAGCTGAATTCTGCCAGAGCGTACGCCCTGGAACCCTTGCGCCGCCTGCGTGACGGCTTCCGCCAGGCGCTGAAGCTGAGCCAGCAGGTGGAGGCGCTGTACGGCTTTTTTGAGGAGATCGGCCTTGCCCGGCGGCTGAGCGGTCTGGCTGACAGTATGGACGCAGACGGTGATAACCGCAGCGCCCAGATCCTGAACCAGCTTTGGGAGATCCTGCTGTCTGCCCTGGAACAGCTCCACAGCGTTTTGGGGGAGACTGTCTGGGAAACGGAGAGCTTTACCCGCCTGTTTACGCTGCTTTTGAGCCAGTACGATGTGGGTACGATCCCGCCGGTGCTGGACGCGGTGACCGTTGGCCCTGTCAGCGCTATGCGCTGCCAGGAGGTAGACCATCTGATCCTGCTGGGTGCGGAGGAAGGTCTGCTGCCCGGCTATTGCGGCAGCAGCGGTGTGCTGACTGACCAGGAGCGTAACGCCCTGCGGCAGATGGGCGTACCGCTGACCGGCGGCGGGATGGAAGGCCTGCAAGCCGAATTTTCAGAGATTTATGGAGTATTCTGCGGCGCGCGGAGATCTGTCTGTGTATCCTGCGGCCCGGCGCAGCCTTCCTTTGTCTACCGCCGGCTGTGCGCCATGGCAGGGGGCGAGAAAGAACCGGATACCTTTACCTGCGGTGATCCCCTGGATGCGGCCGCACTTCTGGTGGTCAGAAATGCCCGGGACGCTGCCGCTGCCCTCAATCTTGCGCCGTCTTACGATGCTGTGGCGCGAATGCGGGACTATGCCCTTGGGCCGGTGGGTGAAGAGAATATCCGCAGACTCTACGGCAGAAAGCTGCGGCTTTCCGCCTCCCAGGTGGATAAGCAGGCCCAGTGCCGCCTGTCCTATTTCCTGCGCTACGGCCTGTGTGCCATGGAGCGCAGGGAAGCCGCGGTAGACCCGGCGGAGTTTGGCACCTATGTCCATGCGGTTTTGGAGCATACTGCCAAAAAGGTCATGGAGCTGGGTGGCTTCCATCAGGTTTCTTTGGAGCAGACCATGGCCATCGCCATGGACTATTCCGATGCCTATACGCTGGACCGGTTCAGCCAGTTGGACTCCCAGCGGATGGCCTACCTGTTCAAACGGAATGTCCGGGAGCTTGCCATGGTGGTACAGGAGCTGTGGATGGAGCTGAGTAACAGTGATTTCGCGCCGGTTGGCTTTGAGGTTGCCTTCGGAGATGACGCCCGGATGGATGCCATTGAGATCCCCAATGCTTCTATGGACGCGCAGCTTCGGGGCTTTGTAGACCGGGTGGATGCCTGGAATAACGGCTATACCAACTATTTCCGGGTGGTGGATTATAAAACGGGCCGTAAGGACTTTGACTACTGCGATGTGTTCAATGGTATCGGATTGCAGCTATTGCTGTACCTGTTTGCTCTGGAAGACAGGGGGGAAGCCCTCCTGGGTGACAACGCAAGGGCAGCGGGTGTTCAGTATTTTCCTGCCCGTGTTCCCTATATCAGCGCCAGCGGGCGGCTGGATGCGGCCCAGGCTGATGCCAAACGGGCAAAGGAGCTGAAGCGGAAAGGACTGATCCTCAGCGACAGCGATGTGATCGCCGCCATGGAACATGAAGATGGGCCGAAGCGGCTGAGCTGCAAGACCGGCAAGGACGGCAGCCTTTCCGGCGATATTGCCGGCCGGGAGCAGCTGCGGATGCTGAGAGACTATGTATTTCTGGTGCTGCGGAAGCTGGTTGGGGAGATCGCTTCAGGCAATGTAGACCCCAATCCCTACTGCCGGGGAACCGTAAACGATGCCTGTACCTACTGCCCTTATAAGGCTGTATGCCACTTTGCGGTGGTGGCAGGACGCAGAAATTATAAAGCAATGACTGCCCAGCGGTTCTGGGAGGAGATCGGGAAGGAGATGGAGCGCCATGGCTGAAAAACTGACTGCGCAGCAGCAGTTGGCTGTTGATAACCGTGGCGGCAAGCTGCTGGTTTCCGCTGCCGCAGGCTCCGGTAAGACTAAGGTCCTGGTGGACAGACTCTTAAAGTACATCCGTGATCCCTATGATCCTGCAAACATCGACGATTTTCTCATCATTACTTATACCAAAGCGGCGGCGTCAGAGCTGCGTGGCAAGATCGCCGCAAAGCTTTCTGAGCATATCGCCGCTGATCCCGGAAACCGCCATTTGCAGCGGCAGCTTCAGCGGCTGTATCTGACGAAGATATCCACAGTTCACTCCTTCTGCTCTGATATCCTGCGGGAATATGCCTATCGGTTGGATATCTCCGCTGACTTTCGTGTGGCGGATGAGAATGAGATTTTGCAGCTTCGCAGCCGGGCGATGGAGTTGGTGCTGGAAAGCGCCTATGAAAATATCGATTCAAACCCGGAGCTGCAGGCCTTTGTAGATACTCAGGGCTTGGGTCGCAGCGACGCCTTAGTACCGGAGATCATCCAGGCGGTATACGACAGCGCCATGTGCCATACCGACCCGGACCGATGGCTTGGTCAATGCATCAGGGATGCCGCTGCCCAGGATATGTCAGACCCCAGCCAGACCCTCTGGGGCCGTTACCTGATGGACGACCTGTTTGCCTGTCTGGATGACCAGATCGGCGCGATGAAGCGCTGCGCGGAGCGTGTTTCCGTCCTTCCGGGGCTGGAAAAGCCTGCCGCGCTGCTGTGCGATACGGTCAGTCAGCTTGAACGGCTTCGCCGGTGCGGCACATGGGACGAGATCATTTCCCACAAGCAGATCGACTATGGCCGTCTGGTATTCCCCAAAAAAGCGGATGTACCGGAGGTGACCGGGGCTGTCAAGGCGGTCCGTGCTGCCTGTAAGGAGATCATAGAGGAAAAGCTCAAGGTGTTTTCCGATCCTGCGGACCAGGTGTTGGAGGACCTGCAAACATCATCCGCTGCCGCGCGGGGTTTGATCTGGCTGGTGGAGGCCTTCCGTGAGAACTTCAACCGCCTGAAGCGGATGCGCCGGGTGCTGGATTTCAGCGATCTGGAGCATAAGACCCTGGATCTGCTTTTGGGTAAGAGCCGGGGCGGTGTCACCTCAGCGGCAAAGGAGATCGGACAGCGCTACCGTGAGATCATGGTGGATGAGTACCAGGATTCCAACGGTGTCCAGGATGCCATCTTTTCGTCACTGACCGGGGAAAAGCAGAATCTTTTCATGGTTGGCGATGTGAAACAGTCCATCTACCAATTCCGTCTGGCAGACCCGGATATTTTTCTGAAAAAATACGCCGCATATACGGACGCGCAGACCGCGAAACCCGGAGAGGGCAGAAAAGTCCTGCTTTCCAGCAACTTCCGCAGCAGCGGCGGCGTGATTGAAGGCGTGAACCATGTGTTTGCGGCCTGTATGACGGAGGCAGTGGGCGGTATTGACTATGGCGGCGACGAAGCACTCCGGGAAGGGATTCCCCATATCCCACTGGGTGAGCCGGAGGTAGAGCTTCATGGTATTCGTGTCCAGGAGGACACCTACGCCGAGGAAGGTGCTTTCGTAGCGGAGCGAATCTGCCAGCTTACCGACGGCAGCCACTATGTCCGCCAGGGCGATACCCTGCGGCCCATTACTGTGGATGATGTGGTGATCCTGCTTCGTTCCCCCGGCTCTGTGGGCATGGACTTTGTTCACGCGTTAGAGCAGCGTGGCATCCGGTGCGCCACCGGCAGCGGTACAGACCTGCTGCTGACCCCGGAGATCCAAACCATGCGTTCACTTTTGCAGGTCATCAGCAATCCCCGGCAGGATATTCCGCTGCTGGCGGTTCTGGCAAGCCCGGTGTTTGGATTTACGGCGGACGATCTGGCGGATATCCGCAGTGAAAACCGGAAGTGTTGTTTTTATGACGCGCTGGTCCGCAGCAAGCATCCAAAGGCAGCTTCTTTTCTTGACACGCTGGATGCCCTCAGACGAACCGCCGTTATGGGTACACTGGCAGAGCTGTTGGAACGGATCTTCCACCTGACCCGTCTGGATACCGTATATTCCGCAATGAACGGCGGGGCCGACGCGGTGGAAAACCTACAGGCATTTTATCAGCTTGGTGTTGACTTCAGCGCTGATGGCGGCGGTGATCTGGACCGGTTTCTGTCCCACCTGGACGCTCTGGAAAACCGGGGACTCCCCGGTGCTGCCAATGAGGGCAGCTCCGGCTGCGTTACTATTATGAGTATCCACAAATCCAAGGGACTGGAATTCCCGGTTGTGTTCCTGTGCGGGCTTTCCAAGCGGTTCAATCAGGAGAGCCTGCGCCAGCCGGTTTTGTGCCACAAGGATATGGGTTTGGGGCTTTCCTGCGTGGATAACGGCAGCCGTGTCCGTTACCCAACCATCTCCAAGGCGGCTATCGCCACAAAAATGGCCAGTGACAGCATTTGTGAAGAAATGCGCGTGCTGTATGTGGCAATGACCCGGGCCAGAGACCGGCTCATTATGACCTACGCGTCCCAGAGCCTTGACAAGGATATCGCCGATATCGCTTTGCGCATGGACATGACCGGACAGGTCCCGATGACCCGCTATGTAAATTGCCCCGGCAGTTGGGTGCTATACAGCGCTCTGCGGCGCACAGAAGCAGGGGAGCTGTTCAATCTTGGCAGTAAGCCCCAATCGACCCAGGTTTCTGAGTCACCCTGGCGCATTCGCGTTTGGGACGGAACGACCGGGCATACTGATTTGCAGATGCCCGAAGAGGAGGAAACTGCAGCAGTCACCCCTGAGGAACTGTCGCAGATGGCGCAAAACCTGGGCTTCCGCTATGCCCACGCTGCGGCTGCCCGGACACCCTCCAAGCAGACGGCTACCCAGCGCAAGGGCCGTATGAAGGACCAGGAGGCTGCGGAGCAGGCCCAGGAACCGAAGCAGATCCACCGGGTATGGCGCAAGCCGCAATTCATATCCGGCCAGCCAGGCGGTGCGGCCTACGGCAGCGCTGTCCATGCAGTTATGCAGTACATATCCTATGAAGCCTGCTGCGATATCCGGGGTGTTGCGGATGAACTGGACCGTCTGGTGCGGGAACAGTTTATTACGAAGGAGCAGCGCGCAATGGTAGACAGCGCTGTGATCGGCCGCTTCTTCCAAACGCCCATTGGCAGGAAGCTGGCCCGGAGCAAGGATGTGCTTCGGGAATTCAAGTTCTCCATTCTGGACGATGCCAGCCGATATGGAGATGGGCTGGAAGGGGAACAGGTGCTGCTGCAGGGTGTGGTGGACTGCGCGCTGATCGAATCCGACGGCATCACCGTTCTTGACTTCAAAACAGACTATGTTACGCCTGATACGGTAGATATGGTAACCCAGCGCTACCGTGACCAGGTGGAGACTTACGCTGATGCCCTCTGCCGGATCTTCCGGCTGCCCATCAAGGCAAAGGCCCTGTATTATTTCCATATCAGCGATTTCCGCTGGCTGTAACGCCAAATCGAGTTAAGCAAACATCGGCTGATCCCTTTCGGGATCAGCCGATGTCTTTTGTTCTGTCATGAGCATTGGTTTCCGGCAAACACCGGACCAATATCGTACTGGCAGCGGCTGTACTTAGCGGCTGATGCGGTTCTGGTTATTGTTCTGGTTCTGGTTATTGTTCTGATTCTGGTTATTGTTCTGATTCTGGTTGTTGTTCTGGTTCTGGTTGTTGTTCTGGTTGTTCTGATTGCGGTTGTTATTCATGATAGATTCCTCCGTCTTTTCTTTTCCGCGGCTTAGCCGCAGCCCTAGCTTGCCCAGTTTGTCAGCTTTTATCCTTCGCTTTAAATACAATACTGGCAAGCAGACCGGCGGTGATGGCAGCGGTGATACCGCCGGCGGACGCTTTCAGACCGCCGGTGAGAATCCCGATAATTCCGTCCTTATCTACTGCTTCCTTCACACCCTTGGCAAGGTTGTAGCCGAAACCTGTCAGTGGCACAGTAGCACCAGCGCCGGCAAATTCTACAATTTTTTCATATACGCCCACAGCACCAAGCAGTACACCGATCACGACATAGCTGACCAGGATCCTGGCAGGTGTCAGCTTGGTCTTGTCAATAAGGATCTGACCGGCAACGCACAGCAGACCGCCTACGATAAACGCCTTAATATAATCCATTTCACTTACCTCCTGTAATGCAAACAGCGTGGCAAACGCCGGGGATCGGCAAGCCCTGCTGGGTGGAAGTGGGGGAGAGGAGCGCACCAGTGCCGCAGAACAGGATGCGCTTCAGCTTTCCCTTTTTCAGTTGATTCAGAAAATGGGAACACAAGGTAATGGCGCTGCAGCCGCAGCCGGAGCCACCTGCATGGACATCCTGTTTCTGAAGATCAAATACCAGTGTTCCGCAGTCAGCCAGCTTTCCGCCCAGGGACAGGCCCTCCTTCCGGGCCAGAGCCAGCAGTGCTTCCTTACCAACCTGTCCCAGATCGCCGGTGACGATCAGGTCGAAGTCGCTGTCACTGGTATGCAGGTCATCGAAGTGAGCCTTGATAGTAGCAAGGGCCGCTGGCGCCATTGCCGCGCCCATGTTGTTGGCATCCTTGATGCCCAGATCCGTGACAGTTCCAACGGTTGCGGATTCAATTCTCGGGCCGCTGCCCCCGGAGCAGACCAGTGCCGCACCGGAGCCGGTGACCGTCCACTGGGCAGTGGGCGTCCGCTGACCGCCGTATCCCAGAGGGAAGCGGTACTGCCGCTCAGAGGACGCAAAGTGGGAGGAGGTCATCGCCACCACCTTATCCGCAAAGCCGCCACCGACTGTCATAGAGGCCAGCAGCAGGCTTTCTGCCATGGTGGAGCAGGCACCGTAAAGCCCTAAGTGAGGGATGCCGGTGTTGCGAAGTGGAAACGATGAGCCAATACACTGGTTCAGCAGGTCGCCGGAGAAAACCAGTTCAAAATCCTTCTGCGCCATTGCTGCCTTTTTTGCCAATGTTTCCAGCGCGAGCTGCTGAATCCGTTTTTCTGCCTGCTCCCAGGTTTTCTGACCAAAATAGCTGTCATCTTTCGTTAAGTCGAACTCTCTGCCGAGTGGACCTTCTTTTTCCTTTTTACCCGCCACAGATGCCCATGCGGTGATCACAGGCGGCTGGGAGAGAACAAAGCTCTGTTTTCCACGCTTTTGTTTTGCCATAATACACCTTCTTGTTTTTTCGCTAGTATGCCCCAAAAGTGGGGCGCGAAATGCAATGTTGACACTTTTCTCAAAAATAAGTATAATATTTTTCAAGCTAATGAAACGAGGATCCTGCTATGACAAAAGGAAAATATCAAAATCAGCGCCGCTATGGTTGGTTGATTATTCTTATATCTGTACTTCTGGCTGCGGCCGCTATATGGTTTGGTGCCCGGTATCTGGAACTGGGGGCAGATACGCCCACAGAGCCTTCTACGGCTGCCACGACTACGGCCCCCACGACCCAGGCAACCACTGAACCGACCACGGAGCCAACGACAGAACCTACGACAGCGCCCACAGAGCCGTATGTGGTATCAACGGCATCCGTAGGCGTCAGCGGTGATGTGTTGATCCACAGCCCTGTGTATAACGCTGCCTATGAGGGCAACGGCGTTTATGATTTCAGCGAGATCTTTACCTATATCTCCGATTACTATGAGCAGTATGATTTTATGGTTGCCAATCTGGAGGTTCCCCTGGCAGGTGCGGACAGGGGTTACAGCGGCTATCCCAATTTCAACTGTCCCGACAGCATCGTAGACGGCCTGAAGGATGCCGGCGTGGATATGGTCCTCAATGCCAATAACCACACCTACGACCAGGGCCACAGCGGATTCGTCCGTACCCAGGAGGTTTTGCGGGAAAAGGAAATGGATTATCTGGGTACACGCCTTTCCACAGAAGAACCGCCGTATATCGTACGGGATATCAATGGCATTAAGGTTGGTATGGTCTGCTATACCTACGAGACCGGCAACACCTCTGACGGCCGAAAGACACTGAATGGCATCGGTGTATCTGCCGATGACGGCGACCTGATCAGCAGCTTCCATCCCAAGCACCTGGATGATGAATTCTTCCCGGAGGTGGAGAAAACACTGGAGGCCATGTATGCCGATGGCGCGGATGTGACCATGGTCTATATCCATTGGGGTGAGGAATACCAGCTTCGGCAAAATGAGCAGCAGGAATATATTGCCCAGAATCTGTGCGAGCTGGGCGTGGATGTGATCGTTGGCGGCCATCCTCATGTGATCCAGCCCTTTGAGACGCTTACATCCTCTACTGGACATCAGACTTACTGCATCTATTCCATCGGCAACGCCATCTCCAATCAGCGCAGATCGAATATCTCCCAGGCGCCTGACGGCCATACAGAGGACAGTATGATCTTTGGGGTCACCTTCGAAAAGTGGAATGACGGCAGCGTGAATGTAGCGGCTGTTGACATCCTGCCCATCTGGGTAAGCAAGGAATGGTCAGATACGAAAGGGAATGTCTATTATATCATCCCTCTGGATCTGACTGTCGAGGATTGGAGCGGCTACGATATTTCCAACAGCAATTATCTCCGTGGCTCCTATCAGCGAACCATGAAGATCGTCGGTGAGGGTTTGAATGCTTACCGTGAAAGTTTGGGAGTAGAACCGCTGCCGCTGACAGTAGAATAAAATGAAACCGGGCCGATCGGCCCGGTTTTCCATTGACAGGAAAAAGTTATTGACAAAAAGAAGAGAGCAGGTTATAATACTGTGGTCACTTGCGAGAGTGTTGGAATGGTAGACAAGCACGTTTGAGGTGCGTGTGGTTTCGCCGTGTGGGTTCGAGTCCCATCTCTCGCACCAAAAGGCTGCCCTAGTGGGGCAGCCTTTCTTTTGTATAAGAATGCCACCGGCAGTGCCGATGGTTATGATTTGCAGAAACTATCCGGAACCCACATTTGCGGATTCCGGATATTCGGTCGGAGTGTCGGGATTCGAACCCGAAGCAGTGCAAGCACTGCTTGAGGCGGATGCCCCCACTCGCTCTCCGCTTCGCGGAAACCGCTCGGGGATGGCAGCCAAGAGGCCTCGGGTTCGCCCAGTGTTACAAAAAATATCCGGAACCCACATTTGCGGATTCCGGATATTTGGTCGGAGTGTCGGGATTCGAACCCGAGGCCTCTTGGACCCGAACCAAGCGCGATACCAAACTTCGCCACACCCCGTCGGCTTTGATATTATAATGAAAATCCATTCGATTGTCAAGTAAAACCATTGCCGGAAGCCACAAGTATTTGCAGAAATTTGAAAAAATAGGCTTGACAAATACATTGAGATAGGGTATTATAAGCAAGCTGATTCGTACAGCGCACTTGGAGAAGTCGCGTAGCTGGCCGAGCGCGCACGATTGGAAATCGTGTATACCCCAAAAGGGTATCGAGGGTTCAAATCCCTCCTTCTCCGCCAAAAAGAAACGACAATTTTCGACAGAAGATTGTCGTTTCTTTTTGTTCTCTTCACTTTTCACTCTACATTCTTCACTCTTCTCTAAAATTGTCGTTTCCAGATAAGAGATAAGTAAGATAAGAGAATCGAAAAGGCAGTTTTGCTGCGCAGAATATTATTAACAACAGCAACGATTCGGAATCATGAATTATGAGAGCCTGAATTCATACGCAAGTTTTTTTATAATATTATTTTCGCAGCCCATAGCCATAAAACAAAACCCATCATTTGGTGGGTTTTGTTTTATTTGGGGGGGTCAATCGGCAAGTACCATAACGCTTGTCTGATAAGAACTGTCAGTAGATACCAGGTCAAATATGTATACCGGGCGGTAGAAGCCCTTGGTATCGATCATGTATTCCAATGCTGCGCCTGTGACATGAACCTCTTTTGGCCTGCGCCGTTCAAAATAATCTCCACCTGAGAAATTACCGGCACAGAGCGCATTGTACGCTTCCTCCGGTGAGATTATCTCTGTTTGACCGTATATGGTATAACAAACCAAATGATTCTCTATCCGGTATATTTCACCGTCAGCGGCGCAGCGGCATCGAATCACACCGTCATACATATTATCGCCGATGACCAATCGGTCTGCTGTAAAGCTGTGCCAACCGTCGCCATCGGCGGAGAACGCAGCTTCCTCCGGAATTATCAGCGGGTATTCCACCAGGGCAGTCATCAGAGTTTGCCTGTCTGCGTCTGCCCATGCATCCTCATCCCGCATACCCCGGCTGTAATCATAGCTGCCGTCCAGATAGGAAACAATTAAAAAATGGGAGCCATCATTGCCGCCATGATCCATGAAATAGGTTTCCTTATCATAGTACTTGATGTCATCGAAGGCAATGTTGAAGGCTTCAGCAAACGCAGCGCCGAATGCGTCACATTCCTCCTTGGTAATTGACTGAGCCCGGTAGATCGGCGCGTTACTTTCTACAGTCGGCAGTGTACAGGAAAGTGTCCATTTGGTGTTGGATGTGTTTGCCCGGAAGGCTGCCGCTTCGGGAATATTACCGTATTCCTGCAGATGATAAGTAACAAAGATCCCCGAAATACTGCCTAATGTAATAGCAAGGACAAAAACCCATGGCAGACACCGTTTCCATGTAAATTTCCCCATTGTGAATATGGAACCTGTCAGGGCGGTCAGAGCGAAGCCGGTAACAGTACCAAGCGTATTGGCAAACAGGTCATCCACATCGCAGACACCGATGCACCGCCAGAGCTGAATAAGCTCAATAACCACTGACAGGCAAAATCCTGTTCCTATCACAGCGTACCATTTTTCCAATTTTGGACAGAGCAGGGGCAGAAGAATACCCAGTGGGACAAACATAGCCACATTCAGCAGTACATTGAGCCAGTTTTTAACGGAGTAATTGTTCCACGCTTCCCGCCAGGCTCGAAACAGGTGAAGGTTCACAGCGCGGATGCCAGTCCAACCCCGGAGCAGGGTCGCATAGAGCAGCAAAAGCAGATACACTGCCGCCAGTGACCAGAGGATAACCTTCTTCCAGGGAAAGAGGCGGTGTTTCCTTTTGCATATCAGATATGCAGCAACAAGGCAGCCTGCCAGCAGCGGTACTGCCAGCAGGATCAGCACGAGTCCGCTGCCAAGGCGCTCAAGTATAAACTGAACAAATTCATTCATAGGCATTCCTCCTGTATGATCAGATTATAGCGAAACCCCGCCGGAATTACAACCCGGCGGGGTTTAAGAGTATATTAAGTTTTGTGCCGGAAGGTAAAGTCCTCCCAGGGAATGCTGACCTGTGCTTTCTGGGACAGGATCTCATCAATGTGCAGCAGCAGGGGGAAGTCCTTCAAATCCAGCCTGCCCAGCTCAGCGCTTTTTTTGATTGCCCGGGCCACACGCTCAGCCACCACCAGTGATTCCAGAGTGACACCGTTCAGTTCTGCCTTGGCTTCATTGATAGTTAAGCCACGGCCAAGCAGAATACCTACCAACCGGGTGCGGCCGCCGTAAACGGTTACATACAGGTCGCCAATGCCGACTGCCAGATTGTCCAGCGTACCTGCGCCCTGGAAGTCCAGAAGCCGTGACATTTCCTTCAGGCTCTGGCCGAATACCGCAGCCTGGGAGTTAAAATGCAGATCACTGTCCATGCCAAATTCCCTCTGGTTCAAGCCAATGGTCAAAGCAATGCCCAGAGCATAACCGTTTTTCAAGGCGACAGCGCTCTCGATACCTGTCACATCGGTAGAAAGGCTGATATGGTAGTAGTCGGTGGTCATGATGCCGCGGATGAATTCCAGGGTCTGCATATTTTTGCCGCAGAAAGCCACCTCTGTTTGGTCATGTGCTACCAGTTCATAGCTGGTACACGGGCCGCCAATGGCGTTCAGATCCAGCTTCTTTCCCATATTCGACAGTTTCTGCTCCCAGTAAGCGGGATATGTAATGAGCCTGCCGTCCGGGGTGTCGATCAAGCCCTTGGTCACGGTGATGACAGGAACAGCTTCGTCCAGAATGGGCAGAATGGTGTCGGCGAACCAGTCCACACCAAAACTGCTGACACCGCCAATGATCAGATCCGCTCCGGCAATGGCATCTTTTACTTGCTCGATTTGATAATACTTTACTCCCTCCGGGAAATCCTTGAGGAATTTGGGATGCCGGCCCGTGCGCTTGCTTGTTTCGATAATATCCCGGTCTAGGTGTGTGCCGACCAGGCGCACCTCATTGCCGTTCTCTCTGGCGGGGAAAGCCAGGGCAGAGCCCATCATACCGGCGCCGATGATGGTTACAGTTGCCATAGAAATACCTCCAAATGCTTTGGTGATCTCAAAGGGGCTTTTGATATTCCCCAATAATGAATTCAATTTCAGTATCCAGGGAAGCGTATGCTTTCAGCTTATCCCGGTCAGTGGGGCTGGTATGAAAATAGTAAGGGGTCATACGAAACACAGCTTCGATATCTTCTGGGTTCTCCAGATGAATGGTGGCACGGATCTTATTCGCACCCAAAAGCTGAAGCCGATCTGTATTCGGCAGGGCTTCATCGTTAAGATAGGGCGTGTCATATACGGCCTTTTTCAATCCCCAAAGATGATGGCTTCCGGGAATGACCGTATACAGTCTGCCGCCGGGCTTCAATACTCTGAAAAACTCCGCTTCCTGGAAAGGAGCGAACAGGTGGGTACAGTAGTCGAAGCTGTTATCCGCCACCGGAACCGCAGCCATGTTGGCGACAAAGGCGGTGAAGCCGCCGCGTTTCGCCCCAAGACGGATCATTTCCTTGGAAATATCGAAGCCGTAGACCTGTAGTTCTGAATTCCCGGCAATGGCGCTGGTATAGTAACCCTCACCGCAGCAGATGTCCAGCAGCATCCCTTGTTTATCCGCAAACAGTGCCACCAGCGTATCCCTCAATGGCGCGTAATAACCCTTGCTGAGAAAATCCCGGCGGCACCGGGCAGCCAGCTTATCGTCGCCGATCCTGTCACCGCTCTTATTGGTGCGAAGCAGGTTCACATAGCCTTCCTTGGCAATATCAAAGCTGTGACCGTTCTGGCAGACCATTCTTTTGTCCGCAGTCCGCAAGGACCCGGCGCAAACAGGACAGACAAGCATATCCTTACTCCTCTAATTTTTTCTATATTGTATCGCAAAGGCCGTATTTTTGCAACAACACAAAATAATTTGCTCTAGGAATTTGCTTGCGTTCCTGCTATAATACAGAAAGAAACATACGGAGGAAACGGATATGACACGCTTTTTTGTAGAACCCGGGCAGCTGCAGCAGGATATGATTGCACTTACCGGAGAAAATGCCGCCCACGCAAAAGTCCTGCGTCTCAAGGCAGGGGAGGAGGTTCTGGTTTGTGACGGTCAAGGCCATGAGTGCCTTTGCAAGGTCACGGCCCAGGATACCTATGCGCTGCAAGTGCTTCAGCGACAGGAGTCATTGTCAGAAGCCCGGGTGTCGGTCAGCATCTATATGGCGCTTCCTAAGGCCGATAAGCTGGAGCATGTGATCCAGAAAGCCACGGAGCTGGGCGCCTGTGAGGTCGTCACATTTCCCACGGCCAGATGTGTGTCAAGACCCGATGATAAGAGCCTGAGGAAAAAGCTGGAACGGTGGCAGAAGATCGCGGCGTCCGCAGCCGAGCAATCGGGCCGGGGCAGAATCCCGCAGGTGCTTGTGCTTTCCAGTTATGCTGAAGCCCTTAGCAGGGCTGCCCAAGCGGATAAGGCCATCGTATTTTATGAAAACGAGCATGCCACTACCCTGCGGCAGGCATTGATGGGGGGCAGTTATAGATCCATCAGCCTGCTGTCCGGTCCGGAGGGTGGCTTTGAGGAAAGTGAGATCGAGCAGGCGGGAAAGGCGGGCCTGCAGGTCTGCACCCTGGGCAGACGGATTCTGCGCTGTGAAACAGCACCGCTGTGCGGCCTGTCCGCTGTCATGTATGACGCAGGTGAATTCTGATATAACTGCCAGCCGAAACACCGGCTGGCAGAATTTATTTATGATACTTGCTTCCTGCCTGGATGGCCTCACTGCGGTACAGCTGTTCCAATACCATGACGCGGGCCAAGTGATGGGGGAAAGTCATTGGTCCCATTGAAAGCCTGAAATCCGCTTTATCCTTCACTCTGGGTGCCATGCCAAAGGAGGAGCCGATCAGAAAGCAGGCGCTGCTCTTGCCAGACAGCTTTACTTCCTTTACCTTTTGAGCCAGAGCCTCGGAGGAAATGATCTTACCCTCCGGGGTCAGCACGCAGAACCAGGCTCCTTTGGGAATTTTGCTGAGAATGAGTTCCGCTTCCTTTTCCAATCCTGCGCTGATCTCAGCAGGGGAGGGGTTTTCAGGAAGCCGGGATTCCGGCAGCTCCAGAATCTGAAAATTGCAGTAGCCCCGCAGCCGTTTCGTGTATTCTTCTGCGGCAGAAATGTAAAATTTTTCTTTCAGCTTGCCGACGGTGATCAAGGTAATATCAAACATAAATGCATCCCCCTGTATTTCTGCATTCCATTATACCACCGATTGTCAGCCGTTGCAATGTCCACCGCATTCTTTCCATATAAAAGGGAATACTCCTTTGTAAGGAGGCGGTGTAGCTGTGAAAAACAAGGAGAACAATGAAAACAAGGGGATTCCCTTTATCTATCCTGTAGGTTATCATCTAAACCCGTTTGAGGAGGGGCTTGGCTATGAAAACTATATCAGCCAGGCAGTCGTGATGCGGGATGCCATGGAGAATACTCTGCTGGAGGAAAAAGAGCCTTGGATGATTTGAAAGGGACTGCCTTTGGCAGTCCCTTTAAGCTATTTATTTTTCCTGTACTTTTCTCTGGTTGCCATACCACCACGAATGTGGCGCTGGGCTTTGTTGGTGTCAAGGACTTGCCGTACCTGCAGGTACAGCGATTTGTTGTACCTTTGCAGCCTTTGTGAAAGATCCTTATGTACAGTTGATTTCGAGATTCCAAAGTGCTTTGCCGCAGCTCTGATGGTAGCTCCGGTTTGAATCATGTACACAGCCAGCTCGCAGGCCCGCTCATCGATCGTATCTGTCATAATCTTCCCTCCGATGCTGTGTGCTAAAATAAGATTATGCATCCACTGGGAGGAATATGTAGCCTTGACAGGGCAGTGATAGCCTATTAGAATATAGACATGCTGGCGGAAAGGATATACAGATACGATGATCTATTTCAACAATGATTACAGCGAAGGGTGTCATAGCACGGTTCTTGAAAAATTGGCGCAAACGAATATGGAACAGACATCAGGCTATGGAATGGACTGCTACTGCGCCGAGGCCGCCAGTAAGATACGCAAGTTGTGCGGAAATGAAAAATTGTCTGTTTATTTTCTCGTCGGCGGAACACAGACCAATTTAACTGTTATTTCCGCAGCACTGCGTCCCCATCAAGGGGTCTTAGGCGCCGAAACTGCCCATGTGCAGGTACACGAAACAGGTGCCATTGAGGCAACCGGCCATAAGGTGATCAGTCTGCCGTCGGATGACGGTAAAATTACCGCGCAGCAGGTTGAAGTTGCCGTAACTGCCCATTTCTCCGATGAGGCTGCTGAACACATGGTGCAGCCTAAAATGGTTTATATCAGTAATCCCACGGAATTGGGAACGATTTATACGCTCTCTGAGCTGGAGGAGCTCTCGAGGGTTTGCAAGGAAAAAGGGCTGTACTTATTCCTGGATGGTGCCCGCCTGGGATACGGCCTGACAGCAAAGGGGAATGATGTTACCATGGCAGACCTTGCCCGGCTGTGTGATGCGTTCTACATCGGCGGTACAAAGGTCGGCGCGCTCTTTGGCGAAGCGGTGGTAATATCCAATCCATGCATTGCGGATGATTTCCGCTATCTGATCAAGCAGCACGGTGGTATGCTTGCCAAAGGCCGTTTGCTGGGCATCCAGTTCTGCGTGCTGTTGGAAGATGATTTGTATTTCAAGATCGCCAAGCATGCCAATGACATGGCAGACCAACTGCGGCAGACTCTGGAATTGCTGGGTTACCGTCTGTTTGTACCGGGTGTCACGAACCAGGTGTTTCCTATTCTGCCGGATCGGGTTTTGGAGGGCTTGAAAAAGGACTTTACCTTTTCTGAACAGCAGCGCATCGATGATACCCATAGGGCGGTCAGGTTTTGTACGAGCTGGGCAACCACGAAAGAAAATATGGATATGCTCTGCAATGCCCTCAAAGAATTCTCAAGATAATTTCTCTTGTTCACGGATTCGCAAAATATCCGTTATAAACTTGTTGTAAAGGGGGAGATCGGGTTGCATTTTGACAAAAAGACACTGAGAAAGATCTTTCTGGGCGTTGCTGCCTGCATTATACTGTACTGGATCCTTCATGAAACGGAACGGTTCAACAGTGTGTTCTCTGTGATCAAGGGCGTGTTCGCTCCTTTCGTATTTGGCTCCGGTCTGGCATTTATTTTGAATGTTCCAATGCGGAGCATTGAAAATAAGCTTGTGTGTGTTAAAAATCAGGCTTTGCGGCGGGTCGTGGCTGTGCTCTTGACAATTATTATTGTACTGCTGGTTTTAACTGTAGTATTGTATCTGCTGATTCCGCAGGTGATTGCCACTGCGACAAATCTGATTGCAAAGCTGCCGGGATTCTTTACCGATCTACAGGCCCGGCTGACCGTATTTCTTGAGGAACACCCCAAGCTTCTTGAATGGGTGCTGGAGAATACGGATTTTGAAAATATCAACTATGGTCAACTGATCCAGAATGTACTGAATATGGCAGGTGACCAGCTCGCGGATCTTTTGAGCAGTGCATTCAGTGCCATTGGCGGTTTTGCCACAGGGGTGGTAAATCTTGTGATCGGCTTTGTATTCGCATTGTATTGCCTGTTCAGTAAGGAAACACTGGCACGGCAGGGAAGAAAACTGCTGTACGCCTTTGCGCCGGAAACCTGGAGCGACAATATAATCCGCATACTCCGGCTGACCAACAGCACATTCTCCAATTTCCTCTCCGGCCAGTGCCTGGAAGTTCTTATTCTGGGATGTTTGTTTGCGGTCAGTATGGCGATATTCCGGATGCCCTATATTCCGCTGGTCAGTGTGCTTGTAGCGGTCACTGCCTTCATTCCCGTTGTAGGCGCCTTCGTTGGCTGTTTCTTCGGCGCGTTCTTCATCCTTGTGGATAATCCCATCCAGGCAGTTGGATTTGTTATCATGTTCCTGATTCTGCAGCAGATCGAGAATAATCTGATCTATCCCAGAGTGGTGGGCACATCCATTGGCCTGCCCGGTATGTGGGTGCTGTTGGCGGTAGCCATCGGTGGTGAGCTGATGGGCGTTGCCGGTATGTTCTTGATGATTCCTTTGGCATCCGTTCTGTATACACTGATCCGTGAGACCACACATAAGAATCTAGAGAATAAAAATATCGTTGCGCATAAGCTGGAGCCCCAGCCGCCGGAGCTAAGGTCACGCTTCAAGGAAAAGCGCGAGCGTGTCCGCAAAAAACGGATGGCTTTAAGATTAAAAAGAATTACGAAAAAATCTGAAAAGGAATAGCATAAAAACACCACTGCGGCTAAGCAGTGGTGTTTTTTATATCTGATGGAATTCGTAATCCTCAAATTTGAGCCGGTCGCCCACATCCACGCCAAAGGGCAGCAGAGCGATGGCAACCTCGGAAATAATACCTGTGTCATCGTATCTGACATAGGCATAGTCACCGCGAATATCTGTGATCGTGCAGAGCATATGTTCCTCCTGTGAAAATCCGCCCCCGGATTACCGGGGGCGGACCATGTTTTGGAAATTAGTCCTTGTACATCTCAACCAGCTTCAGCAGGTGCTCGTAACGCTCCTTAGCGGCAGCCTCGTTCTTAGCGAACAGCTCGGTTGCGCGCTCGGGGAACTCACGGGTCAGACGAGCATAGCGGGCCTCGTTCATCAGGAACTCCTGGTAGCCACCCTTAGGTGCCTTGGAGTCCAGAGTGAACTTGCCGGTCTCCTTGGAGGGATCGAAGCGGAACAGGTTCCAGTAACCGCACTCGACAGCCTTCTTCATCTCGGCCTGGCAGTTGGTCATGCCACCCTTGATGGAGTGCATTTCACAGGGAGCGTAGCCGATGATCAGAGAAGGACCATTGTATGCCTCAGCCTCGCAGATAGCCTTGATGGTCTGTGCCTGATTTGCGCCCATAGCGATCTGAGCAACATAAACATAGCCGTAGGACATTGCAATCTCTGCCAGGGACTTCTTCTTGGTTTCCTTACCGGAAGCTGCGAACTGAGCAACCTGACCGATGTTGGAAGCCTTGGAAGCCTGTCCGCCGGTGTTGGAGTAGACCTCGGTATCGAATACGAAGATGTTTACATCCTTATTGGAAGCCAGAACATGGTCAAC
>JAZKYA010000009.1:0-4522 GCA_045611945.1 Faecousia sp.
GACCATAAATACCGAAAGCAGGGAGTCCCTTTTGTGCGTGACCTGCAAGAACTGCAGCAAGATAAACTGCACCTGGTCTTTCAGTACCATTAAAGCCCCAAACACCCTTTATTGTATTCTTGTCCATATCCATTGTCTCAGAACCATAGCACCAGCACGGTGTTACTGTCAATGTAATATCAACGCCTTCTCTTCTGAACTTCTCGGCACAAGCAGCGGGCTCAGCAACACGTCCGATTGTTGTATCAGCGATAACAACCTTAACCGGCTCACCGTTACTATACTTCAAGTTCTCTTCAAAAAGCTTCTTAGCAGCCTGAGCCATACCCATAGTCTGGTCTTCCAGGGACTCACGAACCTTCAACGGGCCACGACGTCCGTCAATAGTAGGACGAATACCGATTACAGGATAATCGCCAATGTATCTGTTTTTTGCCATAATAAATTCCTCCTGTCTTACATTTGAATTGATATATAAATATTTCCCATATAAATACACAGTTTCCTCTAGTACACCAAGCAAGATCACTACTCCAATGCGGCGATCTATATCACGTCACTGCCAATCAAGTTTTCTCTATTTCTGATAGTCGTAAAACAGGAGTATATCATTGCTGCCTTTATTCGCTTAATATGATAAATAATATAAATTCATCTCAATATTTAACCAAAAGGTACTGCTATGTGGTCTTCACCATCCATAATATTTGAATTATCATTCGTAGGATTTGTAGGTACCGGGTCTATACTAGGGCCTGTTGGATTGTTTTCATCGCCCTTTACAGGACCAGTGGGTACTGGATTTTGGTTCGAACCTGCGGACTCATTTTCATCACCAACAACATCAGACGGACTAATAATAGACGGTTCTTTCTCTTGGTCGGTCAGATTATTGCATGCAGTCAATACAGATAAGCAAATGCAAAGCACCAATATAGTAGCAACCAAAATATCCCAACTATTCTTCATATTCGTCATCTCCTTGTATAATCAATTTGCAATAATATATTAAATTGAGCCATCATTCTTTTCTATGTCGATATTAGATAACCTGGTACATCTGCTCCCACTGGTTTTCCATATCCCGCACCAGCTTAAACTGAGTACGGCAGCGGTCTAAGTTCTGCTCCGGGTAATGGATGCGGAAGTAATGGTCGCCATCCAAGTAGTCCGTCAGGAAGCGGATGCCACACTCCAAGGTCATCAGCTTTGCGCCCCAGGGCAGATATGCAAGCTCCGCTTCTGTAAGTACCCCCTTCGCACCCTGCAAAAAGCCGCGGGTATAGCAGGCATACAAGTCAATATCAAAATTCACCTTGCTCAGGTCTTTTTCGTCCTCAATAGTTTCCTCCTGTTTTTACATATTTAGATAAATATCGACATCACCAGTCGAAGAAACAACTTATCTTTCCATTTAGCCTTTCAAAAGCCTTAACCTTCACCATTTCAAAAATCCGCGCTTCAAACATCAGGCAGGAAAGCATTGACGCTACTCACGCAAAACGCATCGTAGGTAGTCTTTTCACCAGCCTGTGAGCTGCGTAAATGAAAATTCCGTTTTTTTACTATACAATATTGCCGTCCCAAAATGCGCCTTGGTGTTCTTCTGTAAGTCTTTGCATCTCTTCTGCGCTTGGTGGCTCAGTAACACGGAGTGCATACTCTATTCCCAGCGCATCATATTTGCCAACACCTGTTGCATGATACGGCAGGAGCTCCAACGGAAAGCCCTCCGTAAATGCCGCAACAGCCACAACTTGAGAATCGTTGTAACCTGGAACAATTGGCATCCGGAACAAAAGCTTCTCCGGGCAGATTTCCATTAATTTACGGGCATTTTCCAAAATGCGGTCATTCGGCACACCTGTACAGCGCTCATGTACCTGGGTATCTACTGCTTTTATGTCATACAAGAACAAATCTATATAAGGAAGTACCTGTGAAAACGTCTGCCAACTGACGTTTCCAGCAGTCTCTATAGCAGTATGAATGCCCGCTTCTTTGCACATACGCAACATTCTTTCTACAAATACAGGCTGTAAAAGCGGTTCTCCTCCGGAAAATGTTACGCCGCCTCCGGATGTGGCATAATATGCCTTATCCCTCATAAGCTCAGCAAATAGCTCCTCAGCGGAAATAGTACGCCCTACCAACTCTCTTGCTCCGTGCTGACAGACCTCTACACATTTCCCGCAGTTATCGCATTGCGGAAGCATTGCTTTTTCGCAAACACGGCTGCACGCTCCGCAATTGACACACTTATGCCGATAAAACATTCGCTGAGGCTCCGGGTGCTGACTTTCCGGATTATGGCACCACAGGCATCGAAGATTGCAACCCTTTAGAAAAACCGTTGTTCGGATGCCCGGGCCATCATGGATAGAAAAGCGCTGGATATTGATAATTTTAGCGTTTATCTCTCTATTATTCTTCATAGTGTACATGTATACGAATGTTCTTACTGACCTACGAGGGCATCTGCCGGTGCTTCTTCCGGCAGCCAACCGCTAAATCCAAGCTGTGGCAACGTCAGCAGCAACTGCACATCCTCGTCTGCAATAACAAAATCAAATACTTCCGCATTTTGTGCTGTGCGTAATGGATTGGTGGACTTTGGCAACGGGAGCAATCCACACTGCAGCGCCAAGCGCACACATAACTGCGCCACAGATCGATCATATTTGGCTGCAATGGCTACCAGCTCCTCATTTTTCAGCACAGCTCCGCTTCCTAACGGGCTCCAGGCTTCCACCAGCATTCCTCTATCTTGGCAGTAACGAACATTTTCCATCTGTGTATAACCAGGGTGGAATTCGATTTGATTCACCATAGGCTTAATAACAGCGGTCTCATCCAGAGCTTCCAGATGTTTTTTCTCGAAATTGCTGACACCAATGGCACGGATTTTGCCCTCTTGATACATATGCTCGATACCGCGCCAGGTTTCTGCGTTAAGCTCTTTCCACTGCGGCGAACACTTTTCTACACACGGCCAGTGCACCAAGTACAGATCCAAATAATCCACACCTAAGTTTTTCAGAGAAGTATCTACTGCGGCGATTGTCTTTTCATAACCGCGTTCAGTGACCCAATGCTTGGTTGCTACAAAAATCTCTTCCCGCTTAATTCCGGAATCTCTGATCCCCTGGCCCACGCTCACTTCATTGCCGTATGCAAAGGCGGTGTCGATATGACGGTATCCAGCCTCTATGGCCATCTTTGTGCATTCTCTTGCCATTTCTCCGCTTGGTGTTTGGAAAGTGCCGTAACCAATGCAAGGCACCTCCACACCGTTGGACAGAACAAACATATCCGTTAATTTTTGTTGCTTCATTGCTTACAACTCCTGTTCTGTTCGCTGAATAATATTTTCCTGCAGCTCCGGTGAAAGCCGGACGAAGTAATCGCTGTAACCGCCTACGCGAACAATCAGGTTCTTATGTGCCTCTGGGTGCACTCTTGCATCCAAAAGTTCTTCTAAAGAAACTACGTTAATGGAGAGCTGTTGACCCTTTCCTGCAAAATAGGTCTTAGCCAAAGCAATCATCGCCTGCTTACCTACCTTTGTCGAAAAAAGGTTTTTACTGAATTTCATCTGTAGGACATTGCCGCTCTTTGCAAGTGTCTGGTCTGCCCACAACACAGAATTAATCAGCGCTGTCGGGCCCTTACTGTCACAGCCGGGTACGGCACCGATGCTATCCGCCAGGATGGTTGTTTCCCGTTTCTTGCCGTTTGGCAGCGCACCAATCTTTACCGCAAAGGTAGCCGTTCGATTAAAGGTACTGCAACCTGCGCCATAGAAGCCTCCACGAACGGTTTTCTTAGTCAGCAAATACCCGTAAAAATGCTCCACAACATCTTTATAAATGGCGTCTACATAAGCTTCGTCATTACCAAATTTCTTAAAAGTGCTGAAATCGCGGTAAAGCTGCTCATAGCCCTCAAAGTTCTTTTTCAGCGCATTGATCAGTTCCAGGAAGCTATATTTCTTCTCGTCGAAAACATAATATTTAATAGCCGCCAAGGAATCGACTGCATCCGCTAAACCTTCCGCCAGAATTTGACCGTGACCGTAAACAGGGCCGCTGTTTTTATAATCCAAACCCTTTTCAATACAGCCCCCAATCAAATTGGATCTGAGAGGGTTGACACCGTACACGGAGGCAATCTCCTGCGTTCTATTTGCCATCGCCACCGCAATGTCGGAAGCATATTCCACCTGCTTCTTATAGGCAGCCATAAACGCCTCAAAGCTTTGCATATTCGCTGGATCACCGGTAGAAATGCTGATCTTATCGCCACAGTAGCCGCATACGCCATCGTAAAGCGCCAACTCTAAGCACTTGGCAAGGCATACCTCGCCATCCTCAAGACCCATATGGGAAACACCAAAAATCTCAATCTGGTTGCAGCCGTTCATACAGTAATTGTGGGCGTGCGCCTTAGAGATACCAAGTGCTTCCAACGCGGGGCATACGCACTCATCATTGTAAATTGCGGGCATACCGATGCCTGTGGA
>JAZKYA010000010.1:0-15780 GCA_045611945.1 Faecousia sp.
AGTTGGTAGAGCAACTGACTCTTAATCAGTGGGTCCCCGGTTCGAGTCCGTGAAGGTGCACCAATGGCCCATTGGTCAAGTGGTTAAGACAGCGGCCTCTCACGCCGTTAACATCGGTTCGAATCCGGTATGGGTCACCAGAGATCTTAGCTGAAAAGCTTTGATATAAAGACGGTTAAAGCCGTCGAAAGAAGTTTGTGTTGATTGTCATGTGGGTCCACCTGTTCCCATCCCGAACACAGAAGTTAAGCACATGTACGCCGACGATAGTTGCCGGGCGACTGGCCGTGAAAATAGGTAACGCAAACACAGGAAGCCTCGACCGAAAGGTCGGGGCTTTTTTATGCCTGTAACAGTCCACCGGACGCTAGAAAGCGTGTTCTCATTAGCAAAAACAATCCTACTAAATAAAACCTGCGCAAGGCCCTGGCGGGCGTTGTGCAGGTTTTTAATTATGCGTTAGGAGGAGTAATATCCGCAAAGGGAGCTGTCAGCCGGTAGGCTGACTGAGGGATTATTTTGTCGCAGTATTGGAATTTAACAATTCAACATCATTTGACAAAATTGATAACTAATGTGATGACTCATTAAAAGAGATGTCAAAAGTATGCCGACTACATACAGAATTTTGAGCCATAACTTTTCTCTTGCTATTCTTTTAGAAAGAAAAACAGATACAGCAGTTGCACAAAGAGAAACGAACAACCAAAACAAAACGGTAAAGTCTTTTGCACTAAAGTTGTTTTTGACCATATTACCAAATTCATCTATTATAATACCTTCACATCCAAGCCATTCGACAATGTGCTGATTTGCATAACTATATAGAATAAGCAAAACTGCAAACAATAAAAGCGGGGTTATAAGTACAGCCATCTTTTTTGTTATCTCCATATATGAACCTCCTTTGACAAAGTGGACTTTGTTTAACTATTTTCTTTTTGTCATACACCTTTTCCGCCATGTGTTCTGAAGATTTTTCTTAATTGCTTCGTTTCCTCGGAAGAAAGAACATAATAGTTATTCGTTCCTTCTTCCCAAATTACATCGCAGCTATCCTGAGCAAGGCAATAGACACTGTTACCAATGATAAAGGATTGCTCCCTTCCAAAACCGCAGCCTGCTCCAGTCACGGTCATATCTAAGTCGTGTTGCTTTCCGTTAAGAACAGATAGTACAATATTTGCTTCTTCTTGCGATAATTCTAAATCAAAGGAAACATTCTCACGGTTAAAGCAAATCTGCACAGCTGTTCCTGAAGGGTGGGAGATAACCGCAGCGCAACCCACACACCCTATCAGTAGGAGTATTACCAATAAAACGCACAATACTTTTTTCATAGCGCTACCTCCCTGTCAAATTTCTATTTGTCTAACTGTTTACACACATACTATCATATAAAGGCACATTGTGCAACTGCAAGCCCTCAGTCAAGAATCAAATTGATTTTTGACAGATCTCTTTCCATAGGAGAGCCTAGAACACGATCCTTAGTTGTTCTGTCCGTGGCAAGCAGAGCATCCGGCTGTCCAGCGAATGCAATTAACCGGACGGTTAGCCAGATCCACAACACAAAATCGGAAGGTCAAACGACCTTCCGGCGGTGTGCTCCACTCAATTTTCCGTTAAGGACACGGGGCAAAAGTAGAAGGCTTTCTTTTTCCTGGAGAGTGCAGAGGCGTATTGACAAATTTAATACCTCGTGATACGATGTATAGCGTAAGAGGAGGTGTCCTATGGATGTTCAGATGAAGAGGGGCCTTTTGGATGTATGCGTGCTGGCCGCGATAAAAAGCGAGGATTCCTACGGCTATCAGATCATAAAAGATTTGAAGCCATATATGGAGCTGTCTGAATCGACTTTATATACCATTCTGAAACGCCTGGAAACAGCCGGTATGCTGACTGTACGAACGGCTGAGCATGGCGGAAGATTGCGGAAATACTACCGTATCACTGATGCAGGACTGCATCGTATTGAGGAATTTAAGGATGAATGGAAGGAGCTTTTATCCATTTATCAGTTTGTAACAAAGGAGGATAACAGTGATGACAAAGCTTAGGTTTCTTTTGTCACTGAAGGATAGATTATCGGGATTGCCCCAGAACGAAGTGGAAGAGCGTCTGTCGTTTTACAGTGAAATGATCGAGGATCGGATAGAAGAGGGCCTTTCTGAGGAGGATGCGGTTTCGGCGGTGGGATCTGTTGACGAAATCGCAGCTCAGATCCTTGCTGATGTTCCCCGCACAGAAAATGTGGTGGAGAATTGCAGATCGAAAAAACGCCTGAATGTATGGGAGATCGTGCTGCTGGTACTGGGTTTTCCTGTATGGTTTCCTCTGCTGATCGCCGGGATAGCGGTAATTTTTTCACTTTATGTTTCGCTTTGGTCTGTGATCATCTCCTTTTGGGCTGTGTTTGCATCCTTTGTGGGCTGCGCCATTGCCGGTATTATTGGGGGCATTGGATTTGCTCTGTGGAGCAGCAGGCTCACCGGTATTGCCATAATTGCAGCCGGTATTGTCTTAACAGGGCTTTCCATTTTTCTGTTTTACGGATGTAAAGCAGCGACAGGCGGTACTCTGCTTTTGACTAAAAGGATTGGACGAAGCATCAGAAACCTTTTTCTAAGGAGGGAAGAGCGTAATGTGTAGGAGAACAATCGTATGGCTGATCGTTGCAGCCTCTTTAGTGATAATTGGCGGTATTATCTTTGTAGGAGTGATGGCGGTGTTGAACTGGAATTTTGCCGGCTTATCAACGGTCAGGTACAAAATGAATGAATATGAGATCCATGAGCATTATCATAAGATAACGATCGTAACCGATATGGCTGATATTGCGATCGTGGTTTCTGAAAACACTGAAAGCTCGGTTGTTTGTTATGAGCAGAAAAATGCGCTGCATACGGTTACTGTGAAGGATGACACCCTTGTAATTGAAGTTGACAATACGAAAAAGTGGTACGATTACATTGGTGTGAATTTTGGAAGCCCCCAAATTACGGTATCTATACCACTGGCTGAGTACGGCGCGCTTTTTATTCAGTCAGACACCGGCGATGTGGAAATTCCAAAGGATATTAGCTTTGAAAGCATTGATGTTTTGGAAAGCACAGGCGATGTGACGAGCTATGCCTCCGCTTCTAAGATGAAAATTCAGACAAGTACGGGCAATATTCATGTCGAAAATGTATCGGCGAATACCATGGATCTTTCCGTTTCAACCGGTAAAGTAACGCTTTCCAATGCCGTGTGCGAGGATGAGCTGAAGATCAGAGTTTCCACCGGTAAGGTCAGCATAACCGATACCAAATGCAAAAATCTTGTATCCAGCGGTAACACGGGCAGTATAACGATGCAGAATGTGGTTGCCTCAGAAAAGCTGTCCATCCAGAGAAGTACGGGTGATGTGCGCTTTGACATGTGTGATGCTGCTGAGATCATGGTCAAAACCTATACGGGCGATGTGAAAGGCAGCCTGCTAACAGATAAAGTGTTTATTACCCATACTGACACAGGTGATGTAAAAGTCCCCAAAACGGTTACCGGCGGTAAATGCGAGATCAATACTCACACCGGCGACATTCGCATCAGCATACCGTAATATAAAAGGCACCGCCGAAGCGGTGCCTTTATTGCGTATCAGGTTATTTCTCGTACTTGCCCTTCTTGCGCATGGGCTTATATACAGTGAATGTGATGGCGAAGAAAAGCAGAACACAGGCCAAGCTGACCTTCCAGCCGAGGGAGAAGGCGGGGTTACGGTAGGTGAAGGTTACCGTGTGAGTCCCTTCAGTCATGGGTACGCTGATCATAGCGTCGCCTATAAGAACGATATCAGCAGCCTTGCCGTCTACGGTTACTGACCAGTTTCCGTTCTGGGGAATAGAGGTATACAGCAGACCGTCCCGGTTACAGTTGATGGTGCCTTCCACCAGGGTGTTGGAGAAGGTGGTGAGCCGCAGGGTAGAAGCGGATAGAATATCGTAGGCCTGCCTGAACACCTGATCATTGATCACAGCGGCCTTTACGGTCATGTTGCTGTTCTCATCAGCCTTGCAGGTCAGATCGATCTGCACCACATCTCCGGGGGCTACATCGGCAACGGCCAGACACTGGGGCAGGCTGTAGGTTTCGCTGTAAAGCTTTTCGCCGTTCAGAGAGACCGTGAAGCTGTTACGCTTTGGCAGGTTCAAGTCGATACACAGGAAGCCGCTTTCCTTGGGGGAGATCTGGTAGGTGATCGTGCCGGAAGTGCTGCCTGCATTGTAGGTGCAGTAGCCCACGCCGCTCTTGGCAACCACCTCCACATCCTCAGAGGTGATCTGTACGCAGTCCTTAGAAACCGGAATCCATACATCCTCTTGGATACCACTGGCGGCGGAAAGGAGCTTATCCTGGAAGTCAAAGGTATTTCCGCTTTTACTGAAGTCTACATTGGTAAGCTGCACATCCGCAAGGAAACCCAGAGGGAGGTAGGCGTTGTTTTGGAGCAAGTGAATGTCACCGCTGCTGTAGACATCATCAAAGTAGGCATTTTCCTTGACAACGCCGGTTCTGTCGATCATGTATTTCAGATCCAGAAACAGGTTGGCAACAGGGGAGCTTTCTTCAAAGCAGTAACGGTTGTAGGTATTTTTTGCCCCGTAACCCAGCGCTTTCATGAATTCGGTGACACGGACATTGGCGGAACTGGTAAAGGTGGAGATGCCGTTGTAGCCGTTCAGCGCACCATCGTTCAGTGTCTGGGAGTGGGTGACTTCTGCCCGGTAGAAGAGAGAATCAGCTTCCAGCTCTTCCATGTGGGCGACGGCATCTGCCGCGTCCTGTCTGCCTGTGGGATAGTTTGAAATGCCGGTGTAGGGGAAGATCAAACCGAAATTGACCACATTCAGAATTACCTCAACGGCCATGATGCCCGCAAAGGCATAGGACGCGATCTTACGCCGGTAAGCCATCGCTGCTTTGTAAGCCTTGCGCCGGGCAGCATCCGCATCCTTTGGTTGCTTCTTCAAAAGGCCGGGCCAGATCAGCGCGCCTAAATACAGGATAAAGAAAACCAGGTTATAGGCGATGAATACGGGCTCTTTGAGACTCTCAGAGCATATCAGAATGCCGATGGTCAAAACCCCTGCGAGGATGATCTGCCATAGTTTAAAGTGCCTGCGCAGCAGGAATGCCCGGTAAGCCATATACAGCATTACAAAGCTGAACAGGAAGCTGAACCGGTAGGGGATCATATTGGTGAAATGGAAGCCATGCCACATATAATCCAGCTGCCGGATGATGAAGCTGACCATGAAAAACAGCAGCAGCAATACGGAGCAGAACTTGTCACGAAGCTTGACCCCGCGGCAGGTCAGATACAGGAATGCCAGAGGAATGGTAAACACACCGCAGTAGAGGTTGGGAAGGCCCTCCTTAAAGCTGGGTTCCAGGCCACCGCCCATATTGCCGGCCACCTGCCGCATGGCATCCAAAAGGCCCTTCCAGGAGTTTTCGTCAGCGATGTTCAGACGGAAGCCTTTGGGGAAATTGTTGACACTGGATTGGGTGGTCTGCAGGGCTGCCAGGGCAGGAAGCTCCAGGATAGCGGTCATACCAATGGCAAGAACGGAAAATACGGCAATGCGGATCAGGTCCAGAAACAACCTCTTGAAGCCCCGGAACCGGCAGATCTCATAGCAGATGAATAGCAGCAGTACAAAAACGCAGGTAAACAGGCCAATATAGTAATTGGCGTAGATGGACAAAAACAGAGTCAGCGTGTACAGGATGACCTTTTTGTCCCGCAGCAGGTATACAGTGCCCAGGGCCACCAGCGGCAGCAGGGCGAAAGTGTCCAGCCACATGATATTCCACTGATAACCCAAACCCCAGGCGCAAAGACCGTAGAAAGCGCCGAACAGGGAAATGGACAGGTCATCTTTGTGGAAGATGTTCTTCAGAAAAATGGAAAAAAACAGCGATGCCAGGCCCAGTTTGATAGGAACCAGCACAGAGAAATATTCCAGCAGCAGGCTCTCAGGAATGATTACGGACAGCAGGTTCAACGGAGAGGCAAGGTAATAGGAGATCAGACCCAGATAGTCGATGCCCATACCGATGCTCCAGGAATAGAGCAGGCTGTCACCGGATCGCAGGGCATCCCGAAATGCCACAAAGAAGGGATAGTACTGGTGGTACATATCGGAATAGAGCATACTGCGGTTGTTGCCGAATGGCTCATAGCTGCCAAAGAGCATAATGCCCATGAAAGTCAGGGCCGGTAGGAAAAAGGCCAGAACCAGGTAATTCCACTTTATATATTTATTCTGCGGAAGTTTCATGTTTATCCCCCAGGCAATAATTCGTTACACTACAGTATACCACATAGCGGGGGTGGGGTAAAGGAAAAAATATAAAGTTTTTGTAAATTTAGGGCGTATATCAAAATAATACCGCTGTGCAGAAACACAGCGGTATAAAAGCGTTACAGAATCAGGCAGATCAGCCCGGTAGCGCCCTCGTTGACGATCTTGGTAAGGGTGCCGCGGAATTTGGATCGTACATCCTCAGGGGTGCGGATCAGCTTGGCAGTCAGCCCCTCCTGGATCAGTTCATAGACGGATTTGCCGAAGATATTGCTCTGCCAGAGCTTTTCCGGATCTTCGCCGCCCAGATAGTCGATCAGATCCCTCGACTGCTGTTCATCACCCACCATGGGGCTGATTTCTGTATCGATATCGACCCGGATCATGTGGATGGATGGGGCGCCTGCTTTCAGCTTCACACCGTAAGCGCCGCTTTTTTTCAGAATTTCCGGTTTTTCCAGACGCATCTGATCCGCACTGGGCATTACAATGCCATAACCTGTGGCATTGACGGAGGACAAAGCATCGGCAATCCGTTCATATTCTTTCTTGATAGCGGAAAGCTCACTCAAAAGCGCAAGAAGCTGGGCATCGTTTTCGATGGGCAGACCTGCCTTGGCGCTGAGGATCTCATAGAACATCTTTTCCGGAAACTGAATGTGGCAGAAAACTGTGCCGGTAGCCAGATCCACCTGGCGGATGGTCATATCTGTGACCTGCTCCATTTCCGTTAGCTTTTGGAGCCCACTCTCCGCCTGGGAAAGGCAGCGTATTTCGCCTGCCAACTGTAAAAGCAGCTTGCTCAGAGCGTCCTTGACCGGATGATCCCACTCCAGCGCGTCCATCCAGCGAGGCAGAAATATCTGACACTCCTTCATGGGGAAGGCGTACAGAAGCTGTGACAGCAGGTAGCTGATCCCCTCAATATCCAATGCCTGGCAGTCGGCGATCATGGCATTGATGCCGTGGGTGGCCATGATATGGGACTTTACTGCCTGGGCCGCTTCTGCGTGGGGCTGGCGGCTGTTGATGACGACCAGAAAGGGTTTTCCTGTGGCTTTCATGTCCTGGATGGCCCGGTTCTCGGCCTGGATGTAATCGGAGCGGGGGATGTCTGTGATCGTCCCATCGGTGGTCACCACCAGACCAATGGAGCAATGCTCATCCATGACCTTTTTTGTGCCAAGCTCTGCCGCCTCGGTCATGGGGATCTCATAGTCATACCAGGGGGTCGCAACCATCCGGGGGGCGTCGTCCTCATAAGCCCCAACAGCCCCATCAACCATGTAGCCCACCGAATCGATCATCCGTACCCGCAGCTTGGCTGTGCCGTCGGGGGATATTTCCACAGCTTCATCGGGGACAAATTTCGGTTCGCTGGTCATAATGGTTTTTCCGGAACCGCTCTGGGGAAGCTCATCCCTGGCCCGCTCAGCCCGGTAGGGATCTTTGATGTTGGGGATCACCAACTGTTCCATGATTCGTTTGATCAGGGTCGATTTGCCGGTACGCACCGGCCCGACCACACCGATATAAATGTTGCCGCCGGTCCTGGCAGCGATGTCGGCATAAAGATTATCCATAGCCTGCCTCCTTATCACGGTTTGGTCAATAGTATGTCCGTGAGGGAGAAAGTAGAACAAAAGCGTGCGCCGCAATTTGCGGCGCACTGACTTTTGCGTTATTTCTTTGCTCTCTTTTTGCGTTTAATGAGGGCGATGGAAAGAATCAGCACCAGAACTGCCAGAATGGCAGCGCCGGAGAGAATATAGGGTTCATAGTCAAAGGGGATCTCCTTTAACTGCAGTCCCTGAATGCCATCGGGCGCGTCAAACACAAGGTAGCTTCCGCTGACAGTAAACTCGGTGTCATGCCAGCCGGTGTCCGTCTGGACCGACAGTGAAATATGCTCCGGGCTGACCCCTTCCGGCAGCAGGCAGCGCAGCTTTACAGGAAGTTCGCTGTGGGGAACGGTTATGCTGTAGGCTGCCAGGGTATCGGGAGCATCCAGCGCGGTGACAGACAACAGGGCATCCTGGGAGAATTTGCCTTGTACCAGCAGCGTGGCAAGTCCGTTATGGCCCTGCAGGCTGCTTTCCAGGGTTTGCAGATAGTCCGCGTATGTCAGGGTGAATGTTGTATCAAAAAACAGCTGTTCGCCCATCTGGATCTCACCAGTCCAAACTGCTTCTTGGCTGTTATCTCCCGGGATGGGGGGCAGCATCTCGGATGTTAGAATGGTGCCGTATGGAAAGAGGAGACGGTGACTTTTGGAATCATTGTACCGGAATGTAACTGCTATGTTGTGGAAATCATTGGGCAACCCGTCCAATTCAAAGAATTTATCAGAGGCAAGGGGCTCTGCCTTGGCTGCGTAGCTGATGCCGTCAACCCCGCCGGGATCCTTCCCAATGGGCAGATAGTAATTGGCGCTCAGATCGGAGTCTTCAGCAGCGCCCAGGACCGCACCGGCTCTTTCGCCGTGGCTGTGCAGATCGGTCATGGCATAGCAGTCTGTAACGGTAGTGGCGCTGCCCGCAATGCCGCCGGTATAGGTTTCGCCGGAGAGGGCGCATTTGGCACTGCAATGACGGATATAGCCGCTGCTCTGACCGGCAATGCCGCCGGTATAATCCGCTGTGGCAGCATCAACAGCGGCGGTATTGACACACTGCTTTACAAGTCCCAGGGAGATCCAGCCGGCGATGCCGCCCACATTCTGTTTCTTGCCCTGGACAGCACCCTGGTTCTCACTGTCCAGGATCACCGCCCGCAGGGACATATCATAATTCAAAGAAGAGTTGCCGATCAGCTGCAGATCAGACTCGGGGTCCATATCGTTTTCCAAGGCGATCGCGCCGGCGATGCCGCCTACATTCCAGTCGCCATCCACACTGCCCAGGTTCAGACAGTCCTGGATCTTGGCGGAGAGGTCCTCTGCCGTATCGTCATCGGATACATCGCGGATGCTGCCGCCCAGGTTCTCAGAGGCAGTTCCAATGGTGCCGCTGATGGCGTTCATCTGATTGGAGATGCCCTGGATGTCTTTATTCAGCACCCCAAGGGTACTTTCACTGATGGACATTATATTGTTCAGAGAAGCGGAGATTTCAGAGAAACTGCTGCTTAAAGCATTCTGGGCTGCCTGAATGGATTCTGCGTCCGGCGGATTGGGATCGTCCTCGTCGGGCATCAGGATATCCAACGCCTTTTGGGCATCCTCTACCTGCTTTTCGATGTTTTGGCTTTCCGCACCCAGCGCATTGGAGCCGCTTTGGATATGATAGCCTGCACCGCTGGTCAGGCCGGACATGGTATCCATCTGCTGCTGCAGAGTCTGCAGTGTATCCTCCTGGTAGAGAATGCTGACTGCCGGTTCTAACTGGCCAACGATGCCGCCCACTTCCTTCCGGCCATCCACGCGGCCGTGGTTTTTGCACTGGTAGAGGTAGCCGCTCCAGCTTCCCGCAATGCCGCCGATGTTATAGCCGATTTTGGGATAGCCAATGCTGCCGCGGTTTTCACAGTTCCGGATCACGCCGGTGCCGGTACCGCAGATACCGCCGATATCAGTTACCGTGGTGGCGGATTCGGAACTCATAATGGATTCGAGGGTAATATCCTCCAGCTCTACATGATTCTGCTCAATAGTGGTATTGATGCTGGCGTGGTTGTCACTGTCACGGATCACGCCGTAGTTGCTGCCGGCAATGCCGCCAACAAAGTGGTTGCCGTTGACAGTGCCTGACGCGGAGCAGCGATCGATCACACCGGTGAGTTGGTTGATACCAACCAGGCCGCCCACATTGTCGATGCCGGAGACCTTGCCCTCGAAGCTGCATTTTTCAATCGTACCGGCATTGCTTCCTGCAATGCCGCCGACGGTGCTGCCGCTGCCGCCGGGCGTTATGATGCCTGTTATGTGTAAATCCCGTACTACTGCGGTTTCGCTAAGGTAACGGAACAGGCCGGTGTTTGAACCGTCCCCGTCCAACTGAAGGCCGGAAATGGTGTGACCGTTGCCTTCAAAGATGCCGCTGAAGATGGGAATACCGGTAAAACCGCTGTCGCTGAGATCAATGTCACAGCGTAATTGGACCGTAAGGTTTTGACTGTAGCTGTCCAGACGGCAGTTCTCCACCAATTCCAGAAAGCCCTCTTTTGTAGAAATGTAGATAACCGTATCCTGTTCCTGGGCGCTGACACTCAGCGTGACACTGAGGATCATCAGCAGGGAGAGGATCAGACATGGCAGCCGTTTATGCATTGACCTCATCTCCTTCCTTTTGTTCGTCTGTCTGCACATGGGTGTCGGTGGATACGGTGGCGTTCATCTCCCCCCGGAGGATGCCGTTAATCTCCGCATCTACCATGCCGCTGATGTAGCCTCTCACACGGCCCTTGACAAACACAGTACCGGTAACGGTCTGAGGCGCGGGCTGGATGCCGTTGATCTTAAACCGGGTACGCTCAATGATGGAATCACCCAGTACCAGAATGGAGGGGAGAACACACAGAACCAGAATAATGGACACGATCGTTCCCCGGCCTATGCAGGTGCCCATAATGGAAACCACAGGCTGGGCGGAAAGATTGCCGATCAGCAGGCCGGCAGAGGCCATCATGATGCCAGAGGTAAAGACTGTAGGGAAGGAGGCGTTCAGCGCTTCCACAATGGCCTTCTTGTGGGGCATGTGGGCCTTCAGCTCCTGGTAGTGGCTGGAGATAACAATGGCATAGTCGATATTGGCGCCCATCTGGATGGCGCTGACGATCAGATATCCAAGGAAGTACAGAGGCGTCCCGGTAAGGGTGGGAAAGGAGAAGTTGATCCAGATACTGCCTTGAATGACCAGAATCAGCAGTACCGGCAGTCCGGCAGACCGGAAGGTAAACAACAGCACCAGAATCACGAACAGCGCAGACAGAATGGAGATCATCAGATTGTCCTTCGCAAAGGAGGCGGACAGATCACGGCAGCTTGTAGAGTTGCCTACCAGGTAATAGTCTCCATCGTAATACTTTCCGATGATGTCTCTGGCTCTTGACAGGAAGGCAAAAGTCTCTTCGCTCTCCTCCGGCAGATTCAGATACATGACAAAGCGGCTGTACTGCTCGCTCTGCATCTGATTCTTGGCAGTCTCCAACTGGCCAAGCATATCTTCCATCATGGCCATGTCCTCACCGGGGAGGGAGATATTATGGCTTTCCAACTGATCCTTCAAAAACAGGAACATATCAAACAGTGGGACCCGGTAACCTTCCACCGCATCCAGGATATGACCGTACTCGTTCTGCTCAATGGCGTACAATCCGTACAGGGCCTGGGTCACCTCATAGTCAAGGCCGATCAGCTCCGAAAGCTGACGGGGGGTCAGCGCGTCGGTCAGCTTGTAACCGCCCAATGCCTCGATATTGCCAAGACCCATGATAGAGTTGACCTCGCTCTGGGCTTCCAGTTCCTCCAAAAGGGCCATTTCCGCTTCGTAATCGCCTACCGGCACAAGGACGGCCAGCATATTGCTGACACCAAACTGATCCTTGATCTCGAAATATGCTTCCTGGCGCTGGCTCATTTTGGCGGTTTTCAGATCGTTAAAGCTGTAACAGTAGGGACACTGGTTCGAGAGGATGAATGCCCCGACCAGGATAAGCAGGAAAATAGGGGGCAGGACCCGGCGGGTCTTGACAGCGAATTTGCCCAGTAGGGTGATGTTGGGCAGCAGCCGCTTGTGGCGGGTCTTTTTCATCAGCGGCGCAAACAGCATCAGCAGGCCGGGCATCAGGGTAAATACGCTGAGCAGGCTCAGGAGGATAGCCTTGATCAGTACCTTGGCCATATCCATGCCAACGGAGAAATTCATGAAGCTCAGGGCGATAAAACCGCAAACGGTGGTTAAGGAAGATGCGGAAATTTCGGGAATGGCTTTACTCAGAGCGCTGATGGTGGCGGTACGGGCGTTCTTAGTTTCAAATTCATCGGTAAAGCGGTGGCACAGGATGATGGCGTAGTCAACAGCCAGCGCAAGCTGCAGCACCACGGCGACAGAATTGGAAATGAAGCTGATCTTACCGAAAATAAAGTGGGTTCCGATATTCAGCACCGCGGCAGCGCCAAAGGTCAAGATCAAAACGGGGACTTCCGCATAGCTGCGGGAAGTCAGCGTCAAAACCACAAGCATGATAATACACGCCACAATGCCGATAACGAGCATTTCACTGCCCAGCATGGCGTTTTCATCGTAACCGACGGTGGAATCCACAAAGAAATCGTAACCACTGAGAAGTTCTTTGATGGCATCCAGAGAAGCTATGGTATCTTCAGCCATAGGCCCATTGGTGAATGTAACATCATAAAGGGCGGAAGCATCCCGATAGGTAGTCTCAGTTCCGTCAAAGGCGGACATGACCACACCCTCAACGGCTGAAATCCGGGAATTCAGCGTATGGGCTGTTTCCAGTGTGATATTGGATACCATGATCCGGGCCGTACCGGGGGTCACATAGTTGGCATTCATAGCCTCCAGACCCTGCCGGATCTCCGTATCTTCCGAAAGGTAGGTGGTAACATCGTTTTCCACATCCACCCATCCTGCGGAAAATACGCAGAAGATCAGCGCGAATATGTACAGCAGAAAGAATAATGTCCGCTTGTCTACGATAAATCTGGACAATTTTTGCAAAAAATTGTTATTTGGCGTTTTACTTGACATAGTGCCTCCTTGCATTTGCACGATACATGACAGTGACTTCATTTTATACTATCTCTTATTATAATAGATGGATTTTCTGTAAACAAGTATAGATTTACTTAAAAAGACATTTGATGTTTTGACATATTACGGTTTGACGGCGGCGAATGATTGACAAAGGGAGTATTCTTTAGTAAAATAGCAGAAATTATCAGTAAGGAGGGATCACTGTGCCGATTCAGATCCCCAATGACCTGCCTGCCACCGCTACGCTGCAGCAGGAAAATATATTTGTTATGACCGAAAAGCGGGCTGTCAGCCAGCGGATCCGTCCTTTGGAGATCGTGGTGCTGAATCTGATGCCTACCAAGGTGGCAACGGAAACCCAGCTCAGCCGCCTGCTGGGCAACACCCCTTTACAGGTCCACCTGGAACTGATGCACACCACTTCCCATAAATCCAAAAATATATCCCAGGAGCATCTGCTGACCTTCTATAAGAGCTTTGAGGAATTGAAGCACCGTAAATTCGACGGCATGGTCATCACCGGCGCGCCGGTGGAGCATATGCCCTTTGAGGATGTGGACTACTGGCAGGAATTGTGTGAGATTATGGAGTGGACGAAAACCAATGTCCATTCCACTTTCCATATCTGCTGGGGCGCACAGGCCGGTCTTTACTATCACTATGGCATCCAGAAGCACCAGATGGATAAGAAGCTGTTCGGTGTCTATCCCCATACGGCAGATTATAAGCGCGCTATCTTGCTCAGGGGCTTTGATGATGTGTTCTGGGCACCCCATTCCCGCCACACTACGGTGCTGCGTGAGGATATTGAGGCGGTCCCCGGTCTGCGGGTGGTCGCGTCATCCAGGGAAGCGGGCGTTTATGCCGCAATGTCCAAGGGAGGCAGACAGATCTTTGTTACAGGACATTCGGAGTACGACCCGGAGACACTGTATAAGGAATACAAGCGGGATAAGGATCTGGGACTTGACATTGCTGTTCCGGAAAATTACTTCCCGGGCGATGATCCGACCCAGCCGCCGCTGGTTCGCTGGAGAGGGCATGCGCACCTGCTGTTTTCCAACTGGCTGAACTATTTTGTGTACCAGACCACGCCCTACGATATCATGACCATCGGCAGTGGGGATGACACAATATAAGCGGTTTTGACTGGTAAAAAACACGGAAAAAATTGAAATAAAATCGAAAATAATGTTTGACAAACGGTAAGTTGTCCTATATAATATCTAAGCATGACTGCGAAAGGGGGATACTATGCTTCTGGATCTATCGAAGATCATCGACACTCCGGGCGCATCGGTTCCTTTTTCGACCAGTGTGGATCTGAGCGATCTTCTTTACGGCACTTGTTACCCGGTGGATGAACCGGTGACCGCTTCCGGTACGGTACGCAATACCGCCGGTGTGCTGGTAATGACCGGCCAGCTTCAAACTGCCATCCACGGTGTGTGCGACCGCTGCGCCAGTGAATTTACATCAGATGTGGAATTCCCCATTGATGTGGTACTGGTAACAGAGCTGAGTAATGAAGAGAACGAAGACGAATGGGTATTCCCTCTGGAGGGAGACAGCGCCGATCTGGAAGACATTGTCCGCACAGTCTTTGTGCTGAACTTTGGTTCCAAGCTGCTGTGCAAGAGCGATTGTCAAGGTCTTTGCTGCCGGTGCGGCAAAAACCTGAACGACGGCCCCTGCAGTTGCCAGAAGGAGCTCGATCCCCGTTTTGCTGCTTTACGGCAGCTTCTCGATAAGTAATCTCAAGAATGTATGCTGTGAAAGCAGATTGACCAAGGAGGTGTCATCCATGGCTGTTCCTAAGTGTAAAGTGTCCAAGGCCCGCCGCGATAAGCGCCGTGGTTCCAACTGGAAGCTGTCTGCCCCCAGTGTGGCAGTTTGCTCCAAGTGCGGTGAGCCCGTCATGCCCCACAGAGCTTGCAAGGCTTGCGGCAACTACAATGGCCGTCAGGTTCTGACCGCCAAGGCTGACTAAGAGGCAGGAAATCAGGAGGAAGGCGTAGTCTCGCCTTCCTCTTTTTCCTTGCCTTTCAGCGGATCTTTTGCCGTGATCCGGACTATTGGAGAGTTCGAAATACAAAAAGTATGTCTTCACTCTCCAGCGCCCGGCTGACGGTAAAATCTCTCGCTGCACGCGTTTTTTAAGTTATAAAAGTAATAAATTTCCGTTGATTTGGAATTTTTTGTGTGTATAATATAGTTATTGTGTATTAGAAGAAAAGGAGTGATTGCGGATGGCAAAACCCCTGGTAGCGATCGTGGGCCGACCCAACGTGGGCAAGTCCATGCTCTTTAATAAGCTGACCGGTCACCGGACCTCCATCGTGGAGGATACCCCCGGTGTGACCCGTGACCGTATCTACGGCGATTGCGAATGGTGCAACCGTACCTTTTCTCTGGTGGATACCGGTGGTATCGAGCCGGGCACCGACAGCGATATGCTGAAATTTATGCGCCGCCAGGCAGAAATTGGTATCGAACTGGCTGATTGTGTGGTCATGGTCGTGGATGTAAAATCCGGTGTGACCGCCGCTGACCAGGACGTGGCCACCATGCTCCGCAAGTCCGGCAAACCTGTGGCTCTGGCTGTGAACAAGTGTGATGCCATCGGTCCTACCAACCCCGATGTATACGAGTTCTATGGCCTGGGCATTGGCGACCTGTTTGAGGTCTCTGCCATCCACGGCCAC
>JAZKYA010000011.1:0-20909 GCA_045611945.1 Faecousia sp.
TTCAGAGTGTCAAAAAAGCCGCTAATCGTCAAAAAGCGAGATAACCCGAATGTCTTTGAGGAAAGCCTTCCCCGTTTGCGGTGCCCAAAATTTTCTGTTCGCTGTCCGCTCGCAAAATTTTGACCGCGGCACACGCTTATGCCCCGCTTTATCCGCCACCGGCGGCGCGGGCCAACGCGGCCCTGGGGGGAAGGTGGCAAAAATCTCTGATTTTTGACGGATGAGGGGTGGAAAGGGTTGCTGCGCAAGGCTTTTTGACTTACTGCACAACTCGCTCCCTACCGTACCATCTGTACGCCGACGGGAACGAGTTGTTTGTCTTAACGGCTCCTTTGACCTCTGTCAGTCTGTCAAAAAACAAGTTTTTTGACAGACTGAGACCGGTGCGGTATAAAAACCGCACCGGTTTGTTATTTACGCCTCAGAGAACTGATCCTTGCTCACCGAACATAGGGGACATTCAAAATCTTCGGAGATGTCTTCCCACCTGGTGCCGGCAGCGATACCGGCTTCGGGGTATCCCAGTTCCTCATCATATTCCCATCCGCAAACATCACACACATATTTCATAGTTAGTTCCTCCGCATTTATTGATATGTTTATTATATCCGTAGATTAGATGCCTTCTGTGACTTCATCACCTGGACTTAGTTCAGGATTCTTCCGTCGGTAGAAATGGTTATGACCTGCCAGGGGATGAATTTTCCACTGGCCTGCAGCGCACGCTTAGCGGCATTCTCGATTCCGCCGCAGCAGGGTACTTCCATCCGGACAATGGTTACACTCTTGATATTATTGCCCGCAATGATGGCCGTCAGCTTTTCTGCATAGTCCCCTTCGTCCAGCTTGGGACAGCCGATCAGGGTGATGCGGTTTCGGATAAATTCCTGGTGGAAGTTGGCATAGGCATAGGCCGTGCAATCCGCGGCGATCAACAGGTCTGCGCCGTCAAAATAGGGCGCATTTACCGGTACCAGCTTGATCTGTACCGGCCACTGCCGCAGCTGACTGGGGATCCTTTGTATGGCCGCAGGTGCTTCGCAGGCGGTTTGCTTGATTACTCTGGACTGAGTACCGGGGCAACCGCAGGGCAGCTTTGCGGCCTGTGCTTTTTTTACGGCGGCTTCATCATAGGCAGGCGCTTCCCGCTCCTCAAAGGAGATTGCATTTACAGGACAGGCCGGGAGACAATCACCAAGACCGTCGCAGTAATCCTCCCGAGTCAGCTTAGCTTTCCCGTCAATCATCTCAATGGCACCCTCGTGACAGGCTTCCGCGCACAGGCCGCAGCCAATACAGTTATCTTCATCAATCCGAATGATTTTTCTTACCATACTATTTACCTCCGTAGTTTGCTGTTGCTTTTGTGACCACATTATAGTATAGTTGGAGCAACAAATATGTTGTTATAACAACAGGAGGGCACTATGGACTATCTTTTTTTATCAAAGACCATTCTTTTTCGGGGGATTTCTCCAGATGAGATCGAGAGAATAATGGGCTGTCTGAGGGGGATAACCCGGAAATATGATAAAGGCAATGTCATCCACCATGCCGGGGAAACCATTTCCACCATGGGACTCATTCTGTCTGGCAGTGTATCCGTGGAAAATGATGATGTGTGGGGAAATAAGAGCATTCTGGACAAAATTCCTGCGGGCCACATTTTTGCGGAAAACTATGCCTGCCTGCCCGGTGAGCCGCTGATGGTGAACATCGTGGCATCGGAAACTGCGGAAATTCTCTTTATGAGTACTGGCTGTATGTTCACTGTCTGTTCCCATGCCTGTGGATTCCATAATCAGTTGATCCGTAATATGCTGACTATCTCCGCACAGAAGAGCCTGAATCTTTCCCGGCGTATCTTACACACCGGTCCAAAGTCTATCCGGGGAAGGCTTCTGAGCTATCTTTCTCATCAGGCAAGCCAACAGGGCAGCCGGGAATTTGACATCCCGTTTAACCGGCAGCAGTTGGCGGACTACTTGAGCGTGGATCGCAGTGCTATGTCCAACGAACTTGGAAAAATGCAAAGGGAGGGAATTATCCAGACGGAAAGAAATCATTTTGTTCTGAAGAATACCCCTTAACCGTATATCTATGGTGACAAAATCACTGCATGATGCAACAATGTGCTGTATTCTTTAAGAAAACGGAGTGATTAGGAGTGACACCATGGAAAAGCTGAGCGAAAAAGTTTTCCTAAGCTTGAAAATGCCAACAGAAGATGCTCCCGTGAGCGATCAGAGACGCATTCAACTTGCTTTGGAAACACTGGGATATTCTCCTGTACAGTTCCCAATACAAATAATCAAAAAAATATATCCCATGTGCAGAAAGGCTGGGTTTGATGTTACTGTCAGTCTGGTCCACAGAGAATACGATTGGGTCGTTACAGATGTTGAACCCGGCGATACTACGCAGAATCACTATGGAATCGCGGTAGACTATGGCTCCACCACAATTATCATGCAGCTTGTGGATATGAACACAGGGGTGGTTATCGGGGAAGAAAAGGCCGTAAATAAGCAAACCGGTTTCGGTACAGATATTCTGACCCGCATTACTTATGCTATGGAAGCCCCCTCACACATCCGGGACATACAAAAAGCAACTGTAGAAACATTTGGGGAACTCCTCGCGCAGTTGGTGGAGAGCACCGGGATTCGGGCAGATCGCTGTCCGGTTATGGTCATCGCCGGCAATACCACGATGATCCATTTTTTGCTGCAGCTGGATGCCTGGACGGTATTTGCTGCTCCCTATGCTCCGGTCAGCGGTGATCCCGGGTTCTTCTGGGGCAAAGACCTGGATATGGATTTTGACGGTCTTGTATATATCATTCCCGCGGCTTCCAATTATGTTGGCGGAGACATCGTAAGCGGTCTGCTAATGCTGGGCATCCATAAAAGCGAAGAAGCCGTGTTATTCTTTGATATCGGAACCAACGGCGAATTGGTGATCGGCAACAAAGATTGGATTCTCGCTGGTGCCGGTGCTGCAGGCCCTGCCTTGGAAGGCTATATCAGCCGCTACGGAATGCGTGCTGCCGAAGGCGCTATAGATACTGTAACAATTCGGGGCAAAGATATTTTTTACACGACCATCGGAAATACGAAACCGGCAGGAATCTGCGGCTCCGGTATCATTGATCTGCTGGCGCAAATGCGATTGAACGGATGGATCAATATGGCCGGCATTCTGGAACCGGGCGCATCGGACCGCATCCAAAGAATCAATGGTGAGCTTGTTGCCGTCTATGCAACGGCGGAAGAATCCGTTTCCGGCCAGGTGCTGTACTTCTCCCAGACGGATATTATGCAATACCTGGATACGAAGGCGGCAGCGTACACCATGGTGGAGTGCTTGATGGAAATGGCAGGTGTCAGGGAATCCGATTTAAGCCGGTTGTATCTGTCCGGTGCGTTTTCCTATTACTCTGATCTGGAATCTGCCATTACCATTGGCATCTTCCCGGACATTCCCAGAGAAAAGTATATGATTCAAAAGAACACTTCTTTGGATGGCGCAAGAGTGCTCCTTCTGAACTATGGCCTTGTGAAGGAAGCCAGGGAACTAAGTGAGAATATGTATTGTGTCCAGTTTGCGTCGATCCCGGATTTTCTCAACCGTATGCAGGCGGCGAAATTCATACCCCATACAGACATGGGGCGCTATCCAAGGATATCCGAACGCCTTAAATAAAGCGCTATCAGTGTGGGCGGAATTCGGCTTCTTCCTTTTCTCCTTCTATGGTAGCCCCAAAGCTTGTCCGGCATTATACAGAAATTTCTTTTTGCAGGTTGCTATAAACCCTGCGGTAAATAATCGTAGAGAAAATAAAGGTTATTCCGTCGGAAAGTAATGGTGCAGCCACAACACCGTATAAACCAATCAAATGATTCAGGATCAAAAGAATGGGGATCGCGAACAAGCCCTGACGGCATACACCAAGCAGCAGCGATTCCTTGCCCTTGCCCATGGCTTGTAGGCAATAGATTTTCTGGAAATTCGATATCATAAAAGGCGTTGCCAGACAAGCAATCCGCAGAAATTGCGTTCCGTAAGAAATGGTTGCCTCATCACGAATGAATATCCAAACGATCCGGGATGCAAAGAGCTCAAATATCCCAATAAATATACAGGCTGTCGCCATGCCCGCAATCTGGGCGGCTTTGGTAAAGCTTTTCATTCTGGGATAGTTTTTTGAGGCGTAGTTGTAGGCTACCAGGGGCATCATACCCTGGCACAGGCCCATGCCGATATTCAGTGGCAGCATATCTGCCTTCATAACAATTCCGTAGGCCGCCAGTTCAACATCGCCGTAACCGGCAGTCAGATTATTCTTGACGATGCTGGTGATATTCGCAAGCAAGGCGGTCAGCGCAGAGGGCAAACCAATGGAGAGGATACCAATAATCAAGCTTTTTTCCAGATGCGCGTACCGGGGGGAAATGGAGAGGATTGTTTTGTGCCGGAGCCTGTAATATGTAAACAGAAAATAGGCCAGGGTGATCACATTGGAAAGCATCGTTGCGATGGCGGCGCCGGTCACTTCATTCCCGTCCGGCAAGAGTACAAACATAAACAACGGGTCCAGAATGATATTGGAAATGCCGCCGATGGCAAGACCTGTTCCCGATTCTTTGGAGTAGCCGGCGCTTCTGAGCAAATGGGACATAGTGAGAGCCAGGGTTGATGGAATGCCGCCGATCACGACGACCCAAAACAGATAGCTGGAGGCATAACCGACGGTGTTGTCGGATGCGCCCAACAGCCGGGCCAGGGGTTCCGTAAAGAGGAGGCATGCCAAAGAATAAACACCGGCAACGGCCAGGGAACCGTAAATGCTGAACGCACCGACGCGCCGCGCATCCGCTTCTCTTTTTTCGCCAAGCAGCCGGGACAGCAGGCTGCCGCCACCGACACCAAACAGGTTGGCAAGGGAATTGAGCATGAAAAACAGGACACCTACCACGCTGGCTGCCGCAACTTTGTAAGGATCATTGCTCATGCCGATAAAGAAGGTGTCAGCCAGATTGTAGATCATGGTAATGAGCTGACTGATAATGGTGGGGATCGCCATTGTTAGAAGCGCCTTACCTACCGGCATCGTCTCAAATAGAGCTGTTTTATCATTCTTCATGGTAGTGTATCCTTTCCACATGCAAAGCACCGGCACGGCATTGGACGGCAAGCCGGTTTTGGCCTGTGCTGTCAATTTGCGCATCAGTAAAGCCTTGCGCTTTCTGGGGTATAAAAATCGCGTATCATGCACCTGAGAACCCGCGGATAATGCATAGCTATGTTAATTACCAGCAGAAATTATAGCACTGCCCATAGTAAAAATCAACTGATTGCGCCGTTTCACCGAATGTATTCGGTCAAAGAACGGTGCGCTGTCAGTAAGGAATGAAAGAGAAACAAGGAGTGAAACACCGTGAAGAAATGCATTTGGATAATTCTTGTGATACTTGTTTTGTCAGCCTGCGGGCAGAATAAAGAAAACGGACAGGAGCCGGTATATGTGAACATTACGGCACAGCAGGCAAAGGAAATTATGGATAGCCAGGAAAACTATATCATTCTGGATGCACGTACCCAAGAGGAATACAATGAAAGCCATATTCCTGGCGCGATTTTAATACCTTATGACAAGATTTTGGAAAACGCGGAGGATCTATTGACAGACAAGGATCAGTTAATATTGGTCTACTGCCGCAGTGGCCGGCGCAGTAAGCTGGCAGCGGAGGGTTTAATAAAACTGGGCTACACCAATATTAAGGAATTCGGCGGTATTATCGACTGGCCGTATGAGGTGGAGTAATGCTGGAAACAGAGAGATTGATCCTGCGCCCGCAAGCGGCTGGCACAGCGAAGCTGACTGAAGGAGAGATATAGATGAGAGGTTTGTATAATATAAGAAATTACAGTAAGATTCAAACATTTTCCCGCTGAGAACCCTGGCGTGAGCCAGGGTTCTGCCTATACTTTCTTCTTAAACAATCCGTGTTGGTTGCAGTAGTAATAGAGATGCCCTCTGCCCCGGAACTGCAGGCGGGTTTCGGCGTTGCCCTCGGGATAGAACTTGACAATCTGAATCCGGTCAGAGGTCACGAATGCCACAAAGGAAATAAAATGCTGTTTGGTCATAGGGTGGGGGATAGAGATAAAATGCTCGTCCTCCACTTTTTCTATGATGATGGCGTGGGCAGCGTCGGCATCTTCCGTCTCCAGAGCAGGCAAGGTGATACCGCAGCAGCTGACCACCGCATCACCTATGCCGTGGATGGCGTTTCCGCAGATGGGACAGACATAGAATTTGCACCGCAGCATATTGGCCGAAACATTTCGGTTGGTGATGTGCCCGCCGTTCATCAGTTCGATGACGGATATCCCCAACGCCTGCGCCAATGGTTGCAGTAAAGAAATATCCGGCAGGCCTTTAGCGGTCTCCCATTTGGAGATGGTTTTACTGCTGACACCGATCTTCCCGGCAAGTTCCGCTTGGGTCAGTTTCCGGCCTTCGCGCAATTCTTTGATGGTCGTCCCAGTTACATGGGTGTTCATAAATCCACGCCCTTTCTGGGAAAATCATATCACGAAACCTCAGACAAGACAACCTGCTGCGTAGATTTCGTTGCTGTTTGGTTATTGCATTCTGGATTATGATTTGTTAGAATACATTGGAACACAAAGAAGGATTTCAAAGGAGAATTGTTATGAATCCGAAAACAAAGGGCCGCCTGCTGTTTCTGCTGGGCGTTGTGATTTGCTTTGCTGTGGCGGGAGTGTCTGTCTTGCTGGAGGAACTGATTCCCGGAGGACTGCTGGGCGCATCCATTATCGCCTTGTTTATGGGTACGGTTATCAACAGCTTTTTTCATCCGGTGTGGCTGAAGCCGGCTCTGAAATTTACATCCAAGAAAATTCTGAAAGCCGCCATTGTGCTTTTGGGCGCGTCTCTTTCCGTCAGCACCATCATGTCGGTAGGCAAGATGACCTTCTTTGTAATGATCTTTACTTTCGCTATGTGCTTCGGCGGCGGCTACTTTATCCGCAAGCTGTTCGGCCTGAACTGGAAGCTGAGCAACCTGATCTCTGCCGGTACAGGCATCTGCGGCGGCAGTGCCGTGGCAGCTATTGCTCCGGTGATCGATGCGGATGATAAGGATATTGCCTTCGCTATGTCCTCCACATTCCTCTTCGATATGGTGATGATCGCGCTGTACCCGCTGATGGGAAAGATGCTGGGTATGTCCGACATTGCCTACGGCATCTGGGCAGGCACATCTGTAAACGATACTGCCAGCGTGGTAGCTTCCGGCTATGCCTTTTCTGAGGCCGCAGGCGACTTTGCCACCATGGTGAAACTGACCCGGACCATTGCCATCATCCCCACTGTGCTGGTGTTTGCCTACATTGGTACCCGTGTCAAGCAGAAGGAACTGAAGGCCAAAAGCCAGGGCAAGAAGGTAAATTTAATGAAGATCATCCCTTGGTTTATCGGCGGTTTCCTGCTGCTGGCGGTGCTGAACAGCGTTGGCTGTATCCCTGAGGCAGTATCCGGTGTTATCAAGAGTACCAGTAAGTTTTTAATGGTTACGGCTCTTGCGGCTATCGGCCTGAATACCAGCCTGCTGGACTTTAAGAAAGCCGGTCTGAAACCCATGTTCTACGGAATCACCATCGACACACTGGTGACCCTGACAGCCCTTGCGGTGATCTGTGTTATGGGCCTTATGTAAATAATTTGCGGCAGAGGGAATCTCTGCCGCATTTTGCTGCGTTGAAAAGGGAAAACCGAAGTGGTATAATGACAGTAAAGAGGTGATACACCATGAAAATCTACGACATATCCCAGGAGGTATTCTCCTGCCAGGTCTATCCCGGAGATCCCAAGCCGGGGAAACAGACCCTTTGCGCAACAGAAAAAGGGGATCTGTATAACTTGACTGCCTTTTCTATGTGCGCCCACAACGGCACCCATATTGATGCGCCTTTTCATTTTCTCGGTGAGGGAAAAACCGTGGCTCAGATGGATCTAAATACTTTTGTAGGCGATTGCTATGTTGCCCGCCATAACGGCGATGTAACAGGTGCGGATGCGGCTGCCATCTTGCGGAAAGCAGAGGGCACACCCCGCATCTTGATTGCAGGACCGGCTACAGTTACCGCAGAAGCGGCAGATGTGTTTGCAAATTCCGGAATCTGCCTGCTTGGCAACGAAAGCCAGACAGTAGGCCCGGAAGATGCCCCCATGCAGGTACATAAGACATTGCTCGAGAAGGATATTGCCCTTTTGGAGGGCGTGGTTTTGACGGATGTTCCCCAGGGCCGGTATTACCTAAGTGCCGCGCCGCTGTGTCTGGCAGGTGCGGACGGCGCGCCCTGCCGGGCGTATTTAATTGAGAAATAAGGTGTGCTTGCATTATTCTTTGGTCAACACTTTCTTCTGCCAGGACTTTTTGCCGCAGGCGGGGCAGCGCAAATACCTGGTTCTGCCCATATGCATAGATAAATTCACTGCCTTGTAGGTGGGAACATATCTGTGTCCGCAGACGCCGCATTCATAATAACCCGCTACCTGTTCGATCCGCAGTGCGTAGAAGCAGCCTGTAAAAAACAGAGTAAAGCCAAGCACCATAACAGAAACCTTCAGCCAGACTTCCATTTCTACATAGGCGGCAAGGAAGATGAGTGTAGACAGAACAATTATTGCCGTAATACCGATAAACACTTCCAAAGACAAGAGCCTTTTGTCAGCTTCCTGCTTTTGCTTGACCACTTCAAGCAGGTTGTTTTCTAATTTTTTGTTGTAGTTATCCATAGTCACTACCTCCCCGGATAATAAGTCGTTGACGGTGATACTTAATGTACCGCACAGCTCCAGCATAATGGAAGAGTCGGGCAGAGATTTGCCTGTCTCCCATTTGGATATGGCTCTGTCGGTGATGCCCAGTTTTTCCGCCAACTGCATTTGTGTTAGATTTGCTTTTCTTCTGCAATCAGCGATGAACTTTCCAATTTTAATTTGATCCATTGGCATCCTCCTTTCGCCATCAGTATAGCCCAGCCGGGACAGATCGTCCACGAACCGGTGGTTGAGTGGGGAGAAATCAACCAACGGTAGGGGAATTTTGCGCTCTTATTATACGATATATGAGGCTTTTGTTGCAAGGGGCGTTTTGGCGTGATATAATGATTAGGCGAGGTGGGAGCAATGATTATTCTGATCGGCGGGGCGACCCATGTGGGAAAGACAGCCTATGCCCAGAAACTGTTGGAAAAGTATCAGTATCCGTATATGTCCATTGACCATCTGAAAATGGGGTTGATCCGCAGCGGGCAGACGAAGCTCACACCCATGGACGACGACAAGCTGACGGCTTATCTGTGGCCCATCGTCCGGGAAATGGTGAAGACCGCCATTGAGAATAAGCAAAATCTCATTGTGGAAGGCTGCTACATTCCCTTTGACTGGCAAAAGGACTTTGACAAGGAATACTTAGAGAATATTCAATATGTGTGCCTTGTGATGTCCCGGCAGTATATCGAGAATCACTTTGCTGACATTCAGGGCTACGCAAGTGTAGTTGAGAGCCGTTTGGACGATTCTGATGTGAACAAGGGGGATTTGATCGCTGAAAATGAGTACAATCTTGCCCAGTGCATTGCCCACAATTTGCCCTATATTTTAATAGATAAAATCTATGAGGTGGAATGATATGAAACTGCTGATGGAAGCCTTAACAAAGTTCACCTGCGGCCTGCTGTTGGTTGGTCTGCTGATCTTTCTGCCAGCGGGAACACTTGCCTATACATACGGTTGGTTACTAATCGGACTGCTCTTTGGACCGATGCTAATTGCCGGTTTTGTGATGCTGGCGAGGTCCCCGGAGTTTCTGAAAAAACGGTTGGATGCCAAGGAGAAGCAGGGAACACAGAAGGGGGTTGTGGCCTTTTCCGGGCTCATGTTTATGGCCGGTTTCGTGGTGGCGGGTCTGGACTTCCGCTTCGGTTGGTCCGCAATGCCTGTCTGGGTGACCATTACCGCATCGGCGCTGTTTTTGGTTGCCTATGCCCTGTACGCCGAGGTGATGCGTGAAAACGCGTACCTTAGCCGTACCGTCAAGGTGGAGCAGGGTCAGACCGTGGTGGATACCGGACTGTACGGCATTGTCCGCCATCCCATGTATGCGGTAACCATTCTGCTGTTTTTGATGATCCCGCTGGTGCTTGGCTCCTGGTATGCGCTGACCGCCTTTGTGTTCTACCCGGTGATCATCATTGTCCGGCTGAAAGACGAGGAAAAACTGCTGACAAAGGAACTGCCCGGTTATTGCGAGTACAAGCAGAAAGTCAAGTACAGAATCATTCCGTTTATTTGGTGAGATGACGAAATGCTGATCAACGGATTACGAACAATAAAGAATGTGCGTCGCAGGTTTTGCAACGCACATTATATTAGCCTTTGAGCAATTTATTTAATTTATCAGCTTTGGCCTTCTCAACACAGTAGATGATGAACCAGACCAGGGCATAACCTGCGACGAAAATTCCTGTAAACACCAAAATAGGAACGAGGGAATTCTGCAGCCAGCCGTTGATCAGGTAGGTGACAATATATGTGATATACAACGCACCGCCATGGAGTAAAATCATAATTGGCAGGGGAAGCTTTTCCACCTGATAGATGGCGGTCATGCCTGCGGCAATAAAGGCAAGAAGCGTGATAGTAACGATGCTCATACATACTTCATTGGTGGAAACAGATTCTACTGTTCCGGTAGCGTCCAGGATACCATAGATAGCAGCTAAAACGATAGGACCACTGCTGGCGCAGATCAGACCACGGAATAAGAATTCCTTCCAAAACCTTTTCATTTGCCTTCCAACCTCCTTTTGATTTGGGCAAAACACCGCCGGGAGACATACTCCCGGTAACCGCATTTAAAAACAGCATCCACACTACCGGCAATGGTAACGGTGAAGCGGTCCAAAGCAGACTCGTTTGCCAGGGTGCTCTTGTTGATGCGTATGAAAGAAGAGGGGAGTCGCTCCTCTAATTCGTACAATCTCTGCTTCAGCCGATACCGCCGGTTCTTGGAGTCGATGGCGTAAGTCTTGCCGTCTAGAACGGTAACGCACGCAATCTGGGATACGGACAGCATTTTGATGTCATCCTCGGTGTAGCCGGGAATACGGTCCGTGCCTGCGTGTTTCTGAATCAACGCTTCAATTTCATCTATCAAAGCGGTGCGGTCGTGGACGGTCGCTACCACTTCTTCGTCTTTTGCTTTGTCGATGATCAGTTTAAACTTCATGGGTCTACCTCCAGTAACGCTATTGTATCATACTGAGGACAAGAATGCGCAAAAATGTGTCAATCGGTATTTTGAGCGCACCAAACGGCAAAAACCCGGAATTGCAACCGCAATTCCGGGTGATTCATTTGCGCCTGATCCATTCCCACAGCTTCTTGATGCCGATGAGCAGGGCAGACAGGATACCGGTTTTGATCAAGAAACTCACCAGCGCAATGATGATCACCGACAGAAAGTCAGCAGAGGATAATTGCTGATAAGCGGACAAATCCGCGTTCAATAAATTGATAGCGATTATTACAATAGCAACGCCAAACAATATCCACTTATTTTTCATTTCAGTTTCTGGGCGTAGAGATCGATGACTTCCTTGGCAAATGCGCCGGTGCCAGCACCGCCCACCTTGTCGATATTCTCGCTCATGCTGCCACCGCCTGCGTAGCCCTCGGCCAGGCTGCCCAGGATATGGGGGGTACAGGTGTAGTAATTGGCGGTAAAGAAGTCCTGCAATTCCTTTGCCCAGGCCTGCGCTTCTCTGCAACCGGGATCACAGGGACGCATCTTGCCTAGCTTCGCAAAGAGGTCCATCAGCTGTGTGCCCAGAGCTTTCTCCTGCTGCGCGGTGCGGCCCGCGGATTTTTGTTCAAACTCTTTATAGGCATCGGTCTTACCGTACAGCGCCTTTGCCTGTGTGCTGTACTCGTCCAGCTTTTGGGGGTCAAAACCTTCAAAACGCATATATTTCACTCCTAGTATTAGCATTCCTCTGGCAAGGGCGATCCGGTCCTGCAGTTTACCGATTCGTTCCTGCATGAGTTTTATTTGCTTTTCCAGACAGCGGTTTCGGTCATAGTCAGGGGCATGGAGAATATCTGCGATGTCTTTCAAGGAAAGGCCCAACTCCCGAAACACTAAAATCATATAAAGCTTCTCCAAGGCAGCGTCATCATACAGCCGATAGCCGGCCCCGGTAACCTGTGTAGGCTTTAGCAGATCAATGGCATCGTAGTGGTGCAGAGTTCGGACACTGACACCGGTGAACTGGCTCACTTCTTTCACAGTTTTCATTCCGATCCCTCCTGACAAGGGTATTATAAACTATGACGCGGCGTTAGAGTCAAGAGGTTTTACAAAAATATCCCGAAATCGGCGCATAACCGATTTCGGGATTTCTTAGGATTGGGGTGATACGGAGGGGAGATTGCCCAGATTGTTATTTTCGCTGCCGTCGGGGATCGATTTCAAATACTCCGTATCTCCACGGTGGGCAATGCCCACACCAGCGATTTGACCCTGCTTTGCCATATCCACAGCCTGCTGTTTGGCTACAATGGAATGATCGGAAAGCTGATACCCGGTGATCCTGCCGCCCTCTTTTACAAGACCGACGATCCGCTTCGCATTTGCAGCCGCCTGCGGAATCTGATCCAAGGTCTGCTTTACAAGTTCTTGTCCGTTCATAAAACCACTCCTTTTGCATAGTTTCTGCTTAAGAACGGACAGTATACGGAGTAAATTCTAGTAAGAAAATAGCGCAAGTGTTGAGCAACAGTCCACCGGACTGGCGTTTGATTTGTAAAGGATATTTTCGCCCAAAGCACAACACCAACGGAAAGCCTGTGGTGAGTAAGTGCGCCTTCTGGGGGATGTAATGCAAAAAAGAGTAGTATTATGTTTGTTTTGGTGATATACTTCATGTAAATAAGCTGACGAGGTGATAAGTTTGGCCGTAGATAAGAGCAAATATGTTGTGTTGGATATAGAGACAAACGGATTGTATGTCAGCGACGATGTTCTGTCAATCTCAATTTACAAACCGGATGACGGGATTTCGTTCAATAAGTATTTGCCTCTTGAACTTTCCAAACGACTGAACCCATCTGCATCGGCAGTAAATGGCATTACCCAAAAGGACTTGGCTGGTGCTACACCGATGACACAACGAGAAGTTTATGAACTGATTCAGAAGTTCGAACTTGATAAGCGAATTATTCTGACTTATGGCGAGTTCGATAAGAGAATGCTCAAGCACTATTTTATCCGAAAAGGTTTATATGGTTTCGAAAGGCTGAATTTTTATAACTTTAAGCGTGACGTGATATCTTCTCGGTATTCAGAGGGAAATGTTACAAAAGATAATTTGTGCGCTATTTACGGAATTGGCAACATACAGAAGATTCACTCATCTCTGAATGACTGTGTTTTAGAGTGGCAGTTGTTCGAAAAAATGGATGGAAAGAAGTTGTTTATCACAAACAATAATGTGTTTGAGATGAACAGCGATTACATCATTCCAATCAGCTATTTTGGTAGTCATCCGAACCTTGAGAAACATGTTCCGAATTTTCCCTATGTCAAAATCGAAACGCAATTGATAAAGCGATTTGAGTTACAAGGAAAAGGTATCAATAGGTTTGAAACGAACATCAACGGAATGTTAATTGAGCATTTGATAAATGCAATGCTCAAAGTTGAGACACAAGATTCTCGTCCATTCCTACTTGCAAACAAAAGTAAACTTCGATTTTTAGGAACTTTGCCTTCGAGAATCTATGATATTCCATTATTCTTCAAGGAAGATGGTACGATTAAAGAGGTAAATCCGCAAGATAAAGCAAGAGCGAAGGAATTTAACAAGTCGATATTGAAGCTAAAGCCTCAGTTGACACCTGTAATTGAATTCATATCTCATGAGATTTTCGGGAACGAAAGAATTATGTCCCAAGAACTTGTGATTCACAAGAAAGACAATATTCTGGCACTTTGTGATTTGTCTACAGAAAATGCCGTCTTAGAAATAAAGACAAATTATAAAGCTGATGCTTTTATGTATAGAAATCAGCTGTTCTATGAAGCCAATGGAAGAAAATGTTTTCTCTTGCAAATTGATTGGTCAAGGTTGCCTGATGTTTTTGCAATAGAGATTCTAGAAACTCGCTTGTCGTTGGGAGAGCGCCCGCCAAAAGGTGGACGCAAGTCGAGCCTAGAAACCGTTCAAGCGAGGATAGATAATGAAAATATTGATGTTATACAGTACGCTGGACAAAAAGCCAGAGTAACATTGAAATGCAAAGTCTGTGAGTATGAGTGGCAAGTAACATATCATGTTGCAACCAATAGTCCTAAATGTCCGTTCTGCGAGCCAAAAGAAGGTCGCAAACAGAAAGAGAAAATAAGTGATGAAGAGAGAAAAAACTTACGGGCAGCAAACTATGCGGTCAAACTTCTGCAAAAGAGTAATGGATGCGTCAATGCCAAAAATTACATTGGAGCAAAGAGCAATGTTACTGCTGAATGCTTGAAATGCGGACATAAGTGGGATTCAAGGGCTGATCACTTACTAGATAGGCCCTACTGCCCACGTTGTAAAGCAAATAAGATCCTGTAATAATGAAATGTAAAACCTTCCTTTACAAAATACACCCTGTTGCATCTATTGATTCGTGTCTCACATTCATAAAGATAAAAGCCGAGAGAGCAAATGCTCTTTCGGCTTTTATGGTCCGAGTGGCGAGACTCGAACTCGCGGCATCCTGCTCCCAAACGGATGTCGGAAGCTTTTTCCTACAATTTAGAACCCTTTCCGGCACTTTCTAATAGGTATGCATATGCTTTCCTGAACTCTTGTATCCACTGTCTCCATGTGGTCCAGATCAGGATATGGTCAACTATGTGGTCAAAAACCGCTTCTTGCAGATTACGGCAACTTGTGCCGACCTGCGCGAAGCGGTTTTCATTTACCTGATTGTACCTTACTGCACCGCAAAAATCAAGTTTTTCTATACGAAAAATGTACCGCTATAAACAAAGAAAAAGGAGATATGAATATGCAAGCTACCTCTGGATGATAGTAATGCAGTGTTCAACCACAGTTTTAATTTAATCATTTTCGCAAAAATGATTAAATTGACTTGACGAATGGATACAATAGGCATATAATTAAAGCAGACTTCTAAAGCGGGGTAATTCTATGCGTAACTACGACTACGAGAAAATATATAAGGAACTTCTGACGCCGGAAATTGTGCAGCTACTGGCGCAGATTCATGAGCACAAGGGCGAGCACGCAAAGGTGCAGGAGGATGAGCTGACCCATTTGATTGAGATTGCCCGTATTCAAAGTACTGAGGCTTCCAACCGGATCGAAGGCATTTATACCTCTGATGAAAGATTACAGAAGCTCGTCAAGGACAAGACTACACCCCGCAACCGCAGTGAGAAAGAAATCGCTGGTTACCGTGATGTGTTGGCGACCATCCACGAAAATTACGAATATATTCCCATTAAGCCCGGAATGATCCTGCAGCTCCATCGGGATATGTATAAATACAGCGGTATGAACATCGGTGGTAATTATAAGCCTGCTGACAACCAAATCACCGAGGAAGATGCCCAGGGAATTAAGCACATCCGTTTTATTCCGGTGGCTGCATGGGAAACACCGGAGGCGATGGAAAAGCTGTGTCAGGCCTATAATGATCTTTGCAATAGCGGGCAGTACGACCCGCTGCTGATGATCCCGGTCTTTGTTTTGGATTTTCTGTGCATCCATCCCTTTAACGACGGAAATGGCCGTATGAGCCGCTTGCTGACACTGCTGCTGTTGTACCGCGCCGGTTACCATGTGGGCAAGTACATCAGTATTGAAAAGCTGATTGAGCGTACCAAAGGCGCATATTACGATGATTTACAGGAAAGCTCCAATGGCTGGCACGAGGAAGAAAATGACTATATTCCGTTTGTTACCTATCAGTTGGGCGTGATTCTCGCGGCCTACCGGGAATTTGCTGACCGTGTGAAAATCGTCAGCGAGAACACCCGTAAACCCAACCGTGTCCGAGATATTATTAAAAATCACCTCGGCAAGATCACAAAGACGGAAATTTTGCAGCAATGCCCGGACATCAGCCAAACCACCGTCCAGCGGGCGCTGAACGACCTCGTTAAGAGCGGCGAGATTATCAAGATCGGCGGCGGCCGCTACACCTCTTACACTTGGAACAGGGAGATAGATTAATATGATTACAGGAGAACTGAAAAATAGAATTGATGGCTTGTGGGATATTTTTGCCGCAGGCGGCTTGGTAAACCCCTTGGATGTGATCGAGCAGATTACTTACCTGATGTTCATCCACGACTTGGATACCACCGATAACCTCCGGGCAAAGGAAAGCGCCATGCTGGGTCTGCCCTATAAGAGCATTTTTGCGGACGAGGTAGAGGTTGGCGAGCGGAAGATCGACGGCAAGCAGCTCAAATGGTCCGTGTTCCACGATTTTGACGCAGGCAGAATGTATGCTATCATGCAGGAATGGGTGTTCCCCTTTATTAAAAGCTTGGGTGGCGGCAAGGACAGCGCTTACTCAAAGTATATGAGTGATGCCATTTTTAAGCTGCCCACGCCGCTGCTGCTGAGCAAGGTGGTGGACTGCTTAGACCAAATCTATGACCAGATGGAAAAGGTGAAGGACAGCGATATCCGTGGCGATGTCTACGAATACCTGCTTTCCAAGATTGCCCAGTCCGGTCTCAACGGCCAGTTCCGTACACCCCGTCATATCATCAAGATGATGGTAGAGCTGATGCAGCCGAAGCCTAATTTCACCATCTGCGACCCAGCTTGCGGTACGGCCGGCTTCTTGGTTGCTTCGGAAGAATACCTGATGGCAAATCACAAGCAGGAAATCTTCTTCAACCGGGTGAAAAAGGATCATTTCCTGAACCATATGTTCTACGGCTACGATATGGACCGCACGATGCTCCGCATTGGCGCAATGAATATGATGACCCACGGCGTGGATGCGCCCTATATCGAGTACCGGGACAGCCTCAGCGACCAGAACCCGGATAAGGAAAAGTTTGACCTGATCCTTGCAAACCCGCCCTTTAAGGGCAGCTTGGACGCAGATACGGTGTCCGCGGACATCTTGAAGGTCTGCAAGACCAAAAAGACAGAGCTGCTGTTCCTTGCGCTGTTTTTGCGGATGCTGAAAGTTGGTGGACGGTGCGCTTGTATCGTTCCCGACGGTGTGCTGTTCGGCTCGTCTACTGCCCATAAGGCAATCCGCAAGGAACTGGTGGAGGGCAACCGCTTGGAGGCGGTGATCTCCATGCCCAGCGGCGTGTTCAAGCCCTACGCAGGCGTATCTACCGGTATTCTGATCTTCACAAAGACGAACCACGGCGGTACGGACAAGGTCTGGTTCTACGATATGACCGCCGACGGCTTCTCTTTAGACGATAAGCGCACCGAGATCAAGGACAACGATATCCCCGACATCATCGCCCGCTTCCGTTCCATTCAAAATGTAGGGACCGGCGTCCCCGACGGTCCTTATAATGAGGAGAACAATCCCCGCACCGCGAAATCCTTCTTTGTGCCCAAGCAGGAAATCGTAGAAAATGGCTATGACCTCTCTATCAACAAATATAAAAAGACGGAGTATAAGCCCGTGGAGTACCCCTCTACACAGGAAATCCTCACCGACCTGCACGAATTGGAAATGCAGATCATAGCAGGATTGGCAGAATTGGAGGAGATGCTGTGAAAGTTGTAGTCCGAACCCAAAAGACTCCCAAGAATAAGGCAAGCCAAATAAAGAAAAAACAACGGGATACAGAGAATGGTCTAATAAACGATCCCCATAAATTTGTCCTTCTGGATAATGCTCCTACTCCTCCAGTGGCACCAGACGAGAAAGAGATTGGATTTTGGAAAGGTGTTTGGTGGATTATAAAAGGAAAAGGTAGCGAAAACAGCAGTTTTGCAACTGCGATTGTTGCTGGCGTTTTGTCGGTGATGTTTAATGCGCTTTTTGTTGTAGGTTTGATTCTAACCTTAATAGCGACCGCGGCATCTGTTCAGTTTATTTTTGATATGACTTGGACTATGGGTGAGTATTTACAGAATGCTGGAATTATTACGCTGATGGTGTTTATTTGCGGGCTTATGTTTATGATTTCTATTATGTTTCGAGGTGCAGCAAACGACTTGAAACACGAAAAGGATAGAAATTACATAATCGCCCTGTTTTCGGGAATGGTTAGTTTCGTGGCATTGATTATTTCGCTGATTGCTTTGAAATAGGGGTGAGAAAATGGCAAGATTGGGAGATTATGTTCGAATTAGAACAGGCAAATTGGATGCAAATGCTTCCTCTGATAATGGTCAATATCCATTCTTTACGTGCGCTATCGAACCGTTGAGGATTGATACATATAGTTATGATTGTGAATGTGTGCTTGTTGCAGGTAATGGTGATTTGAATGTAAAGTATTACAACGGAAAATTCGATGCTTACCAAAGAACATATATCATCGAAAGTTTGGACAAAAATGTTTTATCTGTTCCATATCTATATTGTTTTTTGGATAAGTATGTGGAAACATTAAGACAACAGGCAATTGGTGGAGTTATCAAGTACATTAAGCTGGGAAACCTTACAGAAGCAGATATTCCCATACCTTTAACTGCGAATCAAGAATGCATTGTTTGCAACACCAGCAAAATAAATGATTTGATTGCCCTTCGCAAAGAGCAGCTTGCAAAGCTGGATAAGCTCGTCAAATCCCGATTTATCGAACTGTTTGGTGACTTGCACAGCACAAAATTTCCCAAATGTAAAATGTCAGAGATTTGCAACATAAAGCATGGTTATGCTTTTAGTGGCGAGTTCTTTACAGAAGAGGATAACAATATTCTCTTAGTTACTCCTGGAAACTTTAAGGTTGGTGGTGGCTTTCAGGAGAAAAAATGTAAGTTTTTCATGGGAGAATATTCAGAAGAATATGTGCTCAATTGTGGCGACTTGATTGTTACAATGACCGACCTAAGTAAGAATATGGATACCTTGGGTTACTCGGCAATAGTCCCATCTACAAATCGAGTTTATTTGCATAATCAGCGAATTGGTTTGTTTGTTGATATGTCGGAGAATATTAATAAAGTTTTCTTGATGTATTTCATGCAAACAAATGAGTACAGAGATAGCATAATTACATCCGCAACTGGTTCCACTGTGCATCATACGTCCCCGTCTAAAATACTGGATTGCGATGTTTTTCTTCCACCAATTGAACTTCAAGACCAATTTGCAGCCTTTGTTGAACAGACCGACAAATCAAAATTGGCAATCCGGCAGAGCCTCGACAAACTGGAATTGCTGAAAAAATCATTAATGCAGGAATACTTTGGATGAGGTATACAAAATGGAAGATATCGAATACCTATATCACTATACTTCTATAGAAAGCCTTGCGCTGATTCTCAAAAATAGAACGATCCGCCTTAATCCATTGGATAAGATGGACGATTTACAGGAACAGAAGACGGAAGATGTTGAGAATCTCGGCAAATTTGTTTTTGTTAGTTCTTGGACTGCGGATGCCTCTGAAAGTATACCTATGTGGAAAATGTATACCAATCCTACTTCCGGTGTTCGGATTAAACTTAGAAAGAATCCGTTTGTAAGGCACGGTACATTCGGTGGTGATATCGAGAAAGTGTTGGGAATTCCGGCGACTAGCGAGGAAGACAGAACTAATCGTGTGGATACATTTTTAGACTTAAGCAAGATAATGGATCAAGGATATTACTCTGTGCAAGCTTGGGGTGGCAATATATTAGAGAAGGTAACATACACGAATGATATATCAAAACTCGAACCCAAAGTAGCTACTATCGCTGATGGAAGGACACATCTTGATACTGGAAGCCTTGGAAAATACAAAAATTCACACTGGGAGTTTCAACAAGAGTGGCGGTATATTATGACCTTTATTTCCATGAATTTCAAAGTAGGTATGGAGAAAATGCAGCAGATGTTTAGTTTAAGTGTATCGAAAATGGTCCAAGGAACAGAACCCCCACCGTTTAGATATTACGATTTAGATATAGATCCAATATGTTTCGCAGAAATGGAAATTGTCTGTAGCCCTCAAATGACGGCTGGTAACAAGGTGCTTCTTGAAACTATAGTAGAGAAATACAATCCATCAGCTATCATTAGAGAAAGCGAACTCCTAAATTTGATTTGAGGTGATTTGAATGTCCAACTTCAAATTTTTGCTCTCCGAGGCGGGGTTTGCATCCTTTGCGGATGTGGCCATTGCGGCGGAGAAGATATTACATATTGATCCGGCGGCGAGTATCTTAAATTGTCGGCGGGCGATGGAGTTTGCCGTAAAGTGGATGTATAGCGTGGACAAGGAGCTGGAAATGCCTTATCAGGACAACCTCCAGAGCCTCATGAGCCGGGAAGAATTCCGCCAAATCGTAGGGCAGGACATCTATACCCGGATGGAATTGATCCGGAAAAAGGGCAATATTGCCGCCCATGCTACCTCTAAGATCACGGAAGAAGTGGCAATGCTGTGCCTTGAAAATCTGCACATCTTTCTGGACTTCGTTGCCTACTGCTATGGGGACGAATATGTGGAGACCAAGTTTGATCCTGCGCTTATTCCCACAGGGATGCCCTCTCCGTCACCTATGGTGACACCTCTCCCAGAGGGAGAGGCAAGTTTGGCGGCGCTGATCGAGGAGAACAAGGCGCTGAAGGAGCAGCTTACTGCCCGTAGAAC
>JAZKYA010000012.1:0-3809 GCA_045611945.1 Faecousia sp.
TTTGCCACCTTCCCCGTTTGCGGTGCCCAAAATTTTCTGTTCGCTGTCCGCTCACAAAATTTTGACCGCGGCACACGCTTATGCCCCGCTTTATCCGCCACCGGCGGCGCGGGCCAACGCGGCCCCAGGGGGAAGGCTTCCACCAAAGACATTTGGATTATTTCGCTTTTTGACGATTAGCGGCTTTTTTGACACTCTGAAACAGCGGGATGCCAGTGCATCCCGCTGTTTGCTTATACCTTGAAACGGTTCCAATAGTCATAAAAGGGAATGAGCTGCTCAAAGAGGGTACGCACCCGGGAGGATAGGTCCGGGGAGAACAGGGCATCGCCGGGGGCTTCTTCCGCGCAGCAGGCAATATTGCCCTTCCAGGCAAAATAGGGGGTCAGACGGGGATCGCTTGTTTCCTTGGGCCGCTTGTAGAGGTCAGCGGTAATGGGCAGCCCGGTGGCTGCCTCTGTCTGGCGGAGCAGTTCCAGGAATTCCTCCGGCCTGGCTGTAATATCCCGGCGGAAGTCCGCAAGGGTGGAGACCCTGGGCCGCCAATGGACAAAACCGTAGCTTGCGCCCTCCGGGGCGATCTCAAAGTACAGGCAGGGATTTTCCGCCCACCAGTCTACATCCTGCCGAATGCAGATCCAGAGACTTTCTTTGTAGGGATCGGGGTGATGCATCCGCGCGTCCCGGTAGATGCGGCTGACCTTTAAAAGATTGCCGGATTTGTCCAGAAAAGGTTCAAACAGCTCCTTGCCAAGAGCCTTCATTGGCGCATAAAGGGTTTCCACATATTGCTGCTTGTGCTGTAAAAACCACTCCCGGTTGTTATTCATTCGAATACCCCAGAGAAAATCAAAGGTTTCAGGGGTGAAGCCTTCAAACATAGTGTGCCTCCCGGATCAATAATATTCCCTGTCGCTGCGCAGCCGTTTTGCCCAGATCAACTGATTCTGTTTCTCCGGTGGGTAGGGCCTGTCCGGAATGTCCAGCACATAGCGCTCGCAGGTGTTAATCACTTTCGTATCATGATATGTCCGCTCCCGGGCCTGATCCAGACCATAGCGCAGGTGGACATGACCGTGGACCAGATAGGCAGGCTTGTATTCATCCAAAAGCTCCAGCAGTGCTTCAAAGCCACGGTGGGCAGCATCATCCAAATCACCGACACCCTTGGGCGGGGCATGGGTAACCACGATGTCAACGCCCCCTGCCTTGCGGATCTGACGGCGCAGCTTGCGGATACGGCGGCGCATCTGCTCCTCGGTATACTGATGGGCGCCTTGGCGGTACCAGAGACACCCTCCCAGGCCCAGCAGACGGATGCCGTTATAGGTAACTACCCGGTCATCAATGCAGTCACAGCCCTCCGGTGGATTATTGGCGTATCGGCTGTCGTGATTGCCGTGTACATACAGCACAGGCTTGTTGCCCATGGTTACGAGGAAGGATAGGTATGAGGCTTTCAGATCGCCGCAGGAGAGGATCAGATCATACTCTTTCAGCCTGCCGGGTACATAGTAATCCCACAGGGCGGGGCATTCTTCGTCGGAAACAACAAGAATTCTCATACTGTGTCCACCTCCTGTTCAGGCGGGATCTGATCTCTGTACACGCCAAGCTCCCGTACCATGGGTTGGGCAAAGGGAAGGATCTGGTCAAATTGGGGAATGCAGCCATCTACATTGTCGCACAGCCAGTCCATGTGCAGCAGTTCATCGGCAGTGAAGTGGACAGTGCCGTCATTTTTCAGCGTACCGTCCTGGGCGGTGATGCGCCTGTGGAAAATATCCAGTGTGCCGTTTTGGAGGCTGCGGCGCAGCATATCCGCCAGATACCGCATGCTTTCAGGCAGATGGTCTGCCAGAACCACATCGATCACACCGCTGTCCATGCCCCACCAGTAGTTCATAGCTTTTTGATTGTCGATGCCATGCTCCCAGTTGCCGGCCAGGATCGAGCGGACTACCCGCTCATAAAAGTTGCCCCACAGCCAGCAGGGGGATGCCAAGGGCGTCAGAGAGCGGTTGTTTTCTACCAGGTATGTGCCGTATTCACCAAATTCCAAATAGTTCCGTTCCAGGGTAGGAACATCCCGGTTGGAGATAACCTGGTAGCCAAGGTCGATGAAATCCTTTACCGGGTCGCCTGCCTGGCAGGACCAGCGCAGGTCGATCCTTGCCCTGGGGTTCGTCATCTGGGCACCCAGAGCGAAAGCGTTGACAGAGGCGGGAACACCGAAAATGGGGTAAGAACCGATATATCCGATCCGGTCATTATTGGCCATGGCACCGGCGATTGCGCCGGTGATAAACTTGCCCTCGAAGATCCGGCAGTAATAGGTACGAACGCTGGAATAGGGGATATTGACGCTGCAGTTAAAGAATTTGACCTTTGGATACTTGACAGCAGCCTTCAGTGTAGACCTGTTCAGCCGGGGGGTGGTAGTAAATACCAGCTCTGCCCCGTCAGAAATGGCCTGTTCCAGCAGAGCGTCAGTGATTTCCGGCGTGTTGGCATTGCAGTAACTGCGTACGGTGACCTTATCATCCAGACGCTCCTCAAGATATTTTCTGCCGTCATCGTGGCCCTTAGTCCAGACGCTGGTTTTCGGGCTCAACTGATGGATAAAGGCCACATGGATGTGCTCCCTGCCCGGCAGCAGCCAACCCAGTAAGCGGGACTTTTCCTCAGGGGTCACCGGCTCGGTATTGACTTGCACGGGATTATCCTGATCCAGGGTTTTCAGATCCTCCCAAATGCCGCCTAAGGCTTTTTTGAGCTGCGCAGCAGTCATTTTACCCAGATCTTCAAAGGTATAGACCTCCAGCCACAGAAGCAGCGCTTCTTCCATTGGCAGATCCAGGGCATTTCCGCCAAGAGATTCAAAGGCATCCCGGAAATACTGCAGGTAGGCGGAGAAGGACCGCTGTTCCTGGTGCGTCCACCGTTGTCCTTTTGATTTTCCCAGGGCAGCAAGCAGCTTGGCATAGCTGCCGGGTGTGCGGTACTGCACCTCATAGATCCCGGAATCCTTATAGAATTCCAGGAATTCATAATAGGCCTTGATATGGGGGTCATTGCTGACGGCAGGCAGCACCCGGCGTACATTACCGGGAATACGGGGCGCGCCAAAACTGCGCAGGACACTGACCCGCTTGTTGCCCTCCTGCACATAGAAGTTCCCCAAATACTCGTAGCACAGGATCGGATCCCGGATGCCCTCGTCGGATAAATGGGCCTCACACAGATTCATCCACTTTGCCGCGAATTCTGTATCAGCGCCTAAAAGGGGCTGGAAACTGGCACTGAAAGCAGTGATCCGTCCGGCGGATACGGTACCGACGATTCGGCCAGCGGGGATCTCCACCAGACCAACCTCCTGATAGACAAGACTGTCCAGGCTGGGCAGGATCTCATCCAGCACCTTTGGAAAGGGGGATTTTCCCGCGGCAGTGCGTTCTTTTGCTTCCTTGTGGCCTTGCTTTAAGGCTTTGCTGTATTGTTCAACTGCATCCTGAGAAACCATAGGCGAATGCCTCCTTATATGCTAGTGTTATCATAGCCGAAATAGCGGATCTTTTCAAGAAAAATTAAATTTTACAATTACCCTTTTGATACGGCACATGAACTAAAAAGAACAGCTCCCACCGGTTAAGATGGGAGCTGCGGAGAATATTTGCGATTGTACTTTTCGTCAGTTTAGACGCTGCCCGGATTTATACCGGAACAAAATCTAATTGCTTAGATTAGCCCTTGATGGCAGCCTGTGGTGCTACTATCAAGGGCAGGAGAAAAATCCTGCGTCACCACAA
>JAZKYA010000013.1:0-30200 GCA_045611945.1 Faecousia sp.
GCATTACTGAATTCATAGCCGCCTTCTGTACCATATACAGCAGAGATATAAGAGCTGGGCTTCATCCAACCAAAGGTTCTTCCTTCTGTCACGCGGGCCGTACCACCATTTGCAAGCTCCATGAGTACATACTGATTAGAGAATTTATTATTCCATTGATTACATCCTTCTCCAAATCTGCCGTCATTGGTCTTATCCTCGTATCCAAAGCATACAACCTTTTTTACATAAGAATCCACCGCTGACAAAATCATACCTGTCGAATGGGTGGGATAAAGCAAAGGCGGCATACCACCTTCGTTTGGTCTCTTTCCATAAGTGATAGAATCAATATGATGATAATACTGAGAAGCACCATAAACGAAATCGCCAAACTTTCCTTCCTTATAAGCTTCTCTACAGTACATAGCACAAGGATAGTAATAACATGTCTCACCCATCATATAAATAAGACCTGTTTTTCTTACCAATTCTACAATTTCCTGACAATCTTCAACGGTAGAAGCCATTGGAACTGCGGAATATACATGCTTTCCAGCCTTTAATGATCTTTTTACAATATCACCATGGAGATGGCGTTGAGTAAAGTTTGCGATACAATTAATTTCCGGATTATCCAACGCTTCCTCAAAAGAAGCAATAATTTCAACTCCAAATCTCTCGGAGTAAGCTTTAACCTTTTCCGGTATCAGATCGCATACATATACTTTTTCTACATAGGGGTGTGCTTTAAACAAAGGAATAAATTCCTTAGAAAAATTACCACAGCCTATCACAGCTACTGTCATCTTATTCATGTTAATTACCTTCCAAAGTATTCTGATTAAAGATTCACCAATACATTCTCATCTGCAGATTTATGAATAGACTGCATAATCTCTGTTAAATGTCTTGCGTAATCTAAAGATACTACATATGGTGCTCCACCTAATGTCTTTGCAATCATGCTATAAATAGCATAGTGATCACCGAAAATCTTACCTTCTAAAGTAATATGTGTTTTTTCAGTATGGGTTACACTTCTGTATACATTCGGATCATTGCTTTCCGGATAAGAAATCTGGTGAATCCCCATTTCGTTACCCTTTACATAAATGGTACTCTTGCTGCCCTGTACAACCCAGTTCGGAAGATAATCAGAGATAATATTGTGGTCTACCTGGCAGATAATGCCACTTTCAGTAATTAAGGTAGAACAGAACATATCATCTGCATCACCCGGATTGATGATCTGTCTCTTCTGTGCATATACACTCTTAATAGGTTCCTCTACTAAATGCATTACCTGCTCTACGATATGAGGTCCCCAGTTGTTTAAATAACCGCCTGCATATGCCTTGAGAGTCTGCCAGTCGCTTCTCTTTCCAAAAGTCATCTGGGCACGGTATACACGGAACACATCACCGATGGTGCCTGCTGCGATCAACTCTCTTAATTTCTCTACATCCACACCATTATGGCAAGGAACAAATGGCATAACGATTACCTGGTTTTTCTCTGCTGCAGCGATGATGGCATCTGCTTCATCCGTAGTGATTGCCCAAGGCTTGGTAATCAATACATTCTTACCTGCATTCAAAAAGTCTAATGCAATTGCAGTATGCGTATAGCTGTAAGTTAGAATAATTGCAAAATCAAACTCATCACTGTTTAACATGGTGTGATAATCGGTATACTTCTTTGCTTCCGGAAATCTCTGAGAATATTTATCCAGTGCCTCCATGTTGATGTCACAGATTGCTGTCACTTCAAATTCCGGATGTTTCTGCAATACCGGTCCGTGTAACTCATTTGCGGTTCTGCCGCATCCAATAACTGCTGTCTTGAAAGCCATTTTTGTAATCTCCTTTTCTTTTTTAGAGCTGTTGCTCTTTTTTGATAAGTTTTTAATATTTTTCTAGAACTGTGATTTCAACAGCTTCAAAGCCTTCTTCATACTGTCAAGCCCTTCACCGTTCTTGGTCTCAAAAGAAATGGTTCCGTTGTAAGCAATCTCTTTCAAATTACCAATTACCTGCTTTACATACGGGCTGTAGTCTTCTTCCGGTAACACACGCTGCATTTCTGCGATATGTACATGCTTTAAGCTGTCCGCATACTTTACCACATCCTCTGCGTTGTCGTGATTGCTCATCATATGGATGGTATCGCCCAAAAGCTGGATGCGGTCAGACTTCACACTATCCACAACCTTCATACCATCTGCAAGTGTGTGGATAAAATTACATGCATCTGCCCGTAACGGCTCCATTACTACGGTAATGTCGTACTTTTCACAAGCAGGAACTACCACTCTGCGGATGACTTCTGAAATCTGCTCATAGCCCATTTCTTCGGTCGTTTCCTCGTCCAGTGCTCTTGCAGGTGCGCTGCCGAACACAATCTTCTTTGCACCTAACTTACTGCAACGCGAAAAGGTTCGTTCGATATATTCTTCAATTTCCTCGTAGTTGATCTGTGCTCCGGTTACACGGATGGTTTTGGGGAACAATGCGCAACAGCAGTCGCAATCCAGCTCCAATTCCTTTAAGGTATCTGCAAGCTTCTGAAATTCTTCCTCAGAAAGTGCAGAAACTAACATTGCACGCATTTCCACAAAGTCAAAGCCAGCTTCTTTGATCATCTTAATCAGTTCGTAATCCACTTCTGTTTTTAATGGTGTGGAAAACTCCTTACAAAAACCATATCTCATCCCTTACTCCTCCTTCGGTCCGTAATATCTGATATATTTCAAATTTCCTTCCACCCTAAATGGCTTACAGCATGCCGGGATAAAGAACTGTGACCCGGCCTTTACAGCTGTGCCGTCCACAAAGCCTTCACCCTCCATAATATAAATTCCGCTGAAGGTGCTACCCGCCTCTATTGTCTCACCATCTTTTAGTTCCACTAACTCCAATCGGAACATTTCTGTATCCTCATAGCCAATCAGTGTTTTTCCTTCCGGCTGTTTATACCAACGCTTAAGCACATCATCTCTGGAATAACTACTGTAATCAAAGCAGTCAAACATCCGATCAAACCCAAGCCCCTGATGACACATAAAATCTGCCACCTGAAGTCCTGCAGGTGTTACTCTTTCCGTCCTTACGGTATAATCTGTAGGCTCCTGAATTTCTACAAGGAAGCAGCCTGCTCCAATGGCATGAGGGATACCGCCTTCTATTAGGAAAGTATCTCCCGACTTTACTTCAAAGCGATGCAGACAGTCAAGCATTTCCGGAATATCCTGTCTGTCAAAAACATCTTTCCAATGCTCCCTGGTAATACCTTCCTTAAACCCAAAGTAAATACAAGGCTTTTCACCGTTTACTTCTCTGCCGCCTAAAATATGCCAGCACTCTGTCTTGCCAAACTGGGAATCAAACAGTTCTCTTGCTTTTTCACGGGTCGGGTGCACCTGAATGGTCAGTCTCTCTGCGGAATCAATAAGCTTTACCAATACACCCAGCTTATTGCCGTACCTTGCATAATGCTTTTCACCCAGGATTTCTTTCGGATTTTCATCAATGAGCTGTGCCAGAGAAAGTTCTGTCCCTTCTACAATACTTAGGCCTTCCACAATATGCTCTCTGCCGCTGTTTCTGGCAGCCACCGTAGACATGATCCATTCCTCTGGGAAATTGGTATCCGGCATCTGTTCCTTACCATGAAGCTTTTCAATGAGACTTCCTCCCGTATAGGTACGCCAGGCGCCTGCTCGTTTCAGCTTTACCGGCCTTTTTATATCAATTATCTTGTTCGTCCTCATTTGCAAAAAACATTATCTGGTCTTGTCTTCGTTTGCAAAATCACGAACAGTACCGGTTGGGCGATGGCTGAAATTCAGTCTCTTAAGGCCTGCTTCCTTATCCGGCATAAAATCAACCCACATATAATGCATATGTCTGTCACCGGTTACTTCCACACCATGATTAGAACCCAGAGGAATGTGCATAATCACATTGCCTTTCATATTATACTTTTCATCATCAATGATTACTTCCATATCGTTTTCAGGGAAGCTGAAAAAGAACTGATCAAGCATCGGATGTGCATGAGGTCTAACCAGATCATATCCATAAGATTCTACAGAACCGATGGTAAATCTAGGAATGATTTCATGAGGAATCATCATTCTGCTGATTGTCTTTTCACTTTTATTTGGATCAATATACTGAATGGAATCCTGATAAGGTACAACAACCGGGAACTGTGTGCCGTATTCTTTCAAATCTTCGGCATCGCCCTCTTCTTCATCCCACTGGATTTCCAAAATTTCCACATCCGTCTCTGCCTTTACAACAAGCTTTTTATCTGTTGCAGGCACAAAGGTTGTTCTGTTTACAAAGTTGTATTCCTTCCCGTCAGTTACAAATACTGCCTCACCTGTAATCAAAATAAGGATATGGTAATATCCGGCATTTTCTTCAAATACCATTTCGCTGCCGCTTTTAATCTGATGATGAACCGGTCTTGCACCATTGATTTCACCCTGACAAAGTTCTACAGACTGATTTCCTTCCTTATTTTTTACAACATACTCCATAACTACTTTTTCTGCCATTTTTTGTTTTCTCCTTTACTCTAAGTTTATTTTATTCCCATTTACAGAAGTAACACGATCCACTACTAATTGTCTGAACTCCGGTGTCAGCATAGCAAAGAATGCGGTAAATCCGGTTACACGGACTACCAGATCCGGATATTTGAACGGATCTTTATGTGCTTCTAAAATTTTATTGGCATCAATGATATTGATATTTAACAGCGTGTTACCCGTATTCATAATGGTCTTAATCATCGCTGCCATTTTATCAACGCCTTCCGCATCATTTACAATACCCGGATCAAACTCTAACTGTACCGGTGCACAGTTACCATAGCCAGGCTGGATAGCGCCGATGGAGTTACACATGGAAGAGACTGCACCGTCCTTACGGAATCCGCCGTTTGGATTTGCTCCGTGGTTGATTGCTTCTCCTGCTTTTCTTCCGTTTGGTGTAGCACCTACGGTAGAACCAAGACCAAGGGTGTTGGACCATGAGAAGAAGCCCGGAATAAAGTTAATGCCCGGATGCTGTACATTTAAGTCGCGCACCAGTTCGGTATAAAGCCTACTGATTCTCTTTGCCCAGGTGTCACCAAGGGACTCACCGCCACAATATTTTTCACTGTGCTGCATTAACTGTCTGATATATTCGCCATCTTCGTCTTCGAAATTATTATCCATGTGCTTGGTCAGCGCCTCATATGTAAGCTTCTTTTCCTTCTCAATACGCTGTTCACATGCCGCAAAACTGTCTGCAACCACCGCCAAGCCACTGCCGTCCACACACATGTTATAATAGTTGGCACCGCCATCGGTGATATTGACACCTTTTTCAATCAAACCATGCTGGAACAGGTTTAAGATTAATTCCGGCTGGGACTTAGACTGGTACTTTAAATGGTGCATAATACCATTACCGGTTGCATCCACAGCCACCTTCAAATGCTTTTCATAGCGTCTCCACAAATTTTCACTAGATGGAGCTTCTACTTTATCTGCCATCATTTCCTGATAAGCCACTTCAAATACCTTTAATAAATTAATTTTTACGGTATCGTTCATGGTATATTCCATACCCGGAATACACATCCAGTGGCAACCTGCAGCTACACGCTTTCTTGCCATTTCCAGAGAATACCCACACTTCATAAATCCTTCTGCCAATGCGCTGTCGGAAGAATATCTAGGCCAGCCCTGTTTGTTTTTAAATAAATATGCTACAGATTTTTTGAAGAATTTCTCATCCAGCTTATCATGTACACGAATGGTCAGGTTGCAGGCAATATTAATCTTGTCTGCTGCATCCAGACAAAGGTAAGAAATTTTGGAGGTCATATCCTCTCCGTTAATATCCGGTCCGCCTAACTGGAAGTATCTACTGTCCTGCAAAAAGAGACAAGCGAGATAAAATACAGCTTCCTCGTCTGTTAAAATACCTTCTGCAATATCCTTCTCATAGTATGGCCTTAACATCTCATCCAGCTGACCACCGGCACTGCCCCGGTTATAGGTTCTGGACAACATACTAAACCAGCACATCCACTGAACAGCCTCACGGAAGGTTTCCGGCTTGCCGTCTGCTACCTTTTCATTCACTTTGGACATTTCATAAAGATTTTCTTTCAGATAAGGATTCTGTTCCTGATCCCCAAGCTCTTTTAATTCCGCAGCACATCTTTTTAAGAAACGGATAATGGCCTCTACTACCGCGATTTCACTATCATAAAAATCATAATGACTCTCATTATGGAGCGCTCTCTGCTCTTTCAACTTCTGTAAAATACCGCCCCAGCCTAAGTCAAAACCAATTTGAAGGTCCGGTGTAAAGTGATGACAGTTATCAATGCCGGAAATAACATTATACTTATCAAATAATACTTTTAATTCATCAAACGGATATGCCGGATTCCACTTACAGGTTACCGGACGAAGTCTCTCCAAGAACAGGAAGCCCTTACCTACAAAAGCATCCAACGGATCACAATACAGTGGGTGACTGTCCAGAATAGCACAATAGTTTTCTGTCCATGCCTTATATCCATAAATAGAGCCATTTTCATGATTTGGCTTTAACTTGTACTGAAACTCATTCTGTACGATCAGACCATAATCATCTTCATTGGCACCACCGTTTCTGGCTTTTTCTTCGGTCTGTTCTACTTTTCGTTTTCTTAAAAGTTTAATTCGCTTATCGTAATCAAAGGTTTCCTCTACCGGAAACTGGTTGATAAATTTTATTGCACTCATAGATACTCCTTTTCCTAAATTTGCATTACATATGAACTGTTACATTTATATTAAACAATCTTATAACTTACTCCCACCGCTTCAAGACATGCCACGATGTCGGTCAAGGCTTCCTCAGAAAGCGGACGTGCTTTCTCAAAAGCATTCTCTTTATTCAGGCTTCTGTATTTTCCTTCTCCCAAAGGATTGAAATTCAGCAGTTCATAACGCTGCAAACTCTTCATGTCTTTTATGTACTGTGCAATAGCACCAATATTTTCCTTTGTATCCGTAACTCCCGGGATCAAAGGTGTTCTTACGATTACCGGTTTATTCAGCCCATCCAACTTCTTTATATTCTCTAACACCACTTTATTGGAAATACCGGTATATTCCTTATGAAGCTCATCCTCAAAAATTTTAAGGTCACACATAATAAAATCTACTTTTTCAAACAGACTATGTACCTTTTCAAATGGAATACTCAAATTGGTCTCAATGGCAACTTCAATCCCCTCTTCATGGCACCTGTCTGTCAGTTCCTCTGCAAATGCACTGTTGCAGAGCACTTCTCCACCGGAAATCGTTACTCCGCCATGAGACGCATCGTAATATGCTTTGTCCTGGCGGACCTGTGTCATCACATCGTCCGTACTCATAAGCTTTCCGCACATTACAAGTGCCTCTGCATAACAGCTTTCCGTACACTTACCACAATTCACACATAAGTCACGGTCTATCACATGCTTGCCATCTACCATCTTGTGCGCTTCCTGTGGACATACCTGAAAACATTTTCCACAGCCGATGCATTTATTTTCATAAAACATCAGCTGGCTGTGTGCTGAAATCGTCTCTGGATTATGGCACCAGCTGCATTTCATGTTACAGCCCTTTAGAAATACTGTGGTGCGGATTCCGGCACCATCGTTTAGTGAAAATCTTTGAATATCTGTTACAATACCTTTCATCATTTATCCTTTCCTATATCTGACTTTTATTTTTATCATAAATTTCAAAAACAAACTTCATAGCGCCATAAGCATCCTCAATGCCCGGATAATCCTTTCCCTCATAAAAATTTCTGATAACCGTTTGATGACCACAGCCCCAGTATGATTTTCCGATTTGCAATTTCTCATCCTTGGCAAGAACTCTAGCATTTCCATCCAGAATTTCATACAACAAGCCGTCTGCATAACGAAAATGTGCTTTTTCAAATCGCAGTTCCAACTGAAATGCTTCATCCGTTATATAACAATTTGTGGCATGAAAAACGCCCTTTGCTCCGTTTTCAAACTGTACTATTGCGCTTGCCGTATCTTCCACTTCGATTCCGGTAATCCTCCATCTGTGAATATCGGATTTATACTCTTTTACAGCCCCCCCAAAATACAGCATTAAATCTACAAGATGTACAGCCTGATTAATAAGAAGTCCGCCGCCTTCCGTCTGCCATTTACCCCGCCATGCATCCTGTTCATAATAAGCTTCATCTCTGTGCCAATTTAAATTTGCAATAATACCCTGTAGTGCTCCTACATCCTTGCTCTCAATCTGCTCCTTTAATTTCGCAACACAGGCATTGGTGCGGTTCTGCAGCATAACACAGAGAGGCATCTTTGTTTGTTCTTTGGAAATGGCACGCAGCTCCTCCATCTCAGCAAGGCTAATCCCCACAGGCTTTTCCAAAACCACTGCCTTTCCTGCAGCTAAAGCCTTAACCGCCATTTCTTTATGTAAATGATGTGGTGTACATATATGTACTGCATCAATATTGGTATCAAGAAGCATCTCATCAAAGTCTGAAAAACCTTTACAGCCGTACTTATCCCGACACACATTTAATTTCTGCAGATTAATATCACATACCGCATATAGCTGTACATTCTCTATTGCTTCCAGTGCAGCCGCATGAACCGGGCCTACTGCACCGTATCCTACAATGCATACATTTCTCATAGTCCACCATCCTTTCTTATTATTGATAATACTTTTTATAGCAATTCCGGTAAATGTGAAAAAGAGACTTAAAATTGTGGTTTCCGTGCATTTTAATCATTTTCTTAATTGCGATATAAAGTAATGTCTGTTATAATATCCCTGTAAGTATTTTCTGCCTATTTGAGATTGGAGAGCCATCATGCTATTAAAAGACATTAACCCATTCGTGCGAAAAGCTGTAACTGCGACCTTGACCATACATGTTAAAGCTGATGTATTTAATGAACTACAAACTTCAGATTGCAGGTTGTTTTACATTCTTTCCGGAAATGGCAGCATGATTATTGAAGGAAATGCATATGAATTAAAGCAAGGCTGTGCAATTCTTTTTCAGTCTGGCACTAAATATGTATGGCAGATTGGCAGTATAGAAGGCATTCATTACATAGCCATCAATTTCGACTATACGCATAATCATGCAGATATCAAAAAATCCTTTCACCCAGTTCACAGCAATATCTTCCGCACCTCTGATATTTTGGAAAACATTGTGTTTTCAGACTGCACAGAATTAAATGCTCCGATTGTTATAAAAGATGCAACACCTTTAGAAGCCCGAATGAAGCTTTTTACCACAGAATATTTTCTGGGAGATGATTACTGTGATGAACTGCTTTCTTCCACATTAAAATCCGTCATCATTAGTATGGTTCGTGCATTAAACATAAAAAATAACCCTTACGGTAATAAGGGTTTTATACTTACGCAAAATATTATTCAATATATACAGCATCATTACGATGAAGAAATTTCCTACGAAACAATGTCAGAAATCTTTCACTTTAATGCTTCACACATCAACCGGGTATTCAAAAAAAATACCGGTAAATCCCTCCATGCCTTCCTCTTAGATTATCGCCTCAATATTGCCATGGAACTATTGCGTTCCCATGCGGCATCGATAAACGAAATTGCGGCTATGGTTGGATTTACCGATATTCCGCATTTTATAAAAACATTCAAAAAATTTACCGGATTAACACCGGCAAAATATAGGAGTTCGAAGGGATAATGCATTACTAAATTTACAATCGGCATTGCTTGAGTGCAAAGCTATCATTAAAAAGCGCTCCATAGATTTCGGGGACTCACTCGAAGATGCTGATGTCATCAAACTCTGTGGTTTTTTGAGGAAAAGCTATTATAAGTACAAACACGAGGAAAAAGAATTGCTACATTCGTGATATTATAACACTAAAGCAAGATTGTGCCCTGTATTCATGTGTATGCAGTTGATAGATAATGTATTCGAGTATACTTATGACCATATGAGCCTTTTAACTGCCGCGGTTCTAATTAAAAGAAATTTACTGTAAATGAAATCGTTCAAAATTACTATGCAAATGTCGATGTATTCGGCCACGGCCGGCATTAAGGCGATAGCACAGAGAGCGCAAAATATCTGCTAAATTATGTATTGAGAATATTTCCCATGGTCTGGGCGGCTTCTTTCTGCGCCGTTGTGGTAACATGGGCATAGGTGTCCAGGGTGAAGCCCGCGGAGAAGTGGCCCAGCATGCCGGACACCGTCTTGATGTCCACACCATTCTGCAGCGCGATGGGGAGCGATGCGACCGCCGCCAGTGGCGGAGAAAGGGAGCTGAGCGAGTGGCAGCGGTCGGCAAGAAACGAGCCTGCTTCGACAGGCAAAGTTTCTGCCGGGCACCGCAACAGGATGCGAAGGTGTGCCGGAGATCGTGGAATCTGACCTTCGGGACGCCAGCTCGTTCCAGCACCCGTTTCAGCATATTATTGACGCTGTCCGGGGAGATAGGACCGCCGTTAGGCGAAGGGAATACATATTCGTCATTGGTTTTCTTTTTCTGCTCCCGCAGAACTTCGACTGCCTGGGGCGAGATGCTCACCGCCCGGTAGGAGTTCTTGGTTTTCAGCGGCGCTTCTACGATCTCACCATTCACTCTCGCTACCTGCCGCCGCACCTTGATGATGCCATTCTTCCAGTCGATGTCCGTCCATTTCAAACCCAGCAGTTCGCCCCGCCGCAGTCCGGTTGCCAGCTCGATGTAGTACATTTCATAAACACCGGTGGCTTTCGCTTCCTGGAGGAATGCCTGGAGCTGCTCTGCCGGGATGGTCAGCATCTCCTTGTGCTCAACCTTGGGAAGTTCACAGGTGTTAGTTGGATTCTCGATGATGATCTTCTGTGCTACCGCCAGATCCATAGCCGAGGATATGACTTGGTTGATGTTCCGCACCGTCTTGGCGGACAAGCCTTTCGGCTGCTCCTTAGATTCAATCCTCTCGACTCTGCCCTTCGTCAGCAGTTTTCGGTAGAACTTTTGTAAGTCCATAGTGGTCAGCTTTTCCAAGGGGATGTTCCCGATATTCGGTTTGATGTGGTTGTCGATGTAGCCTTTGTAGGTTTGATGGCTCGATGGCCTGACCTTAATCTTTGCTACATTCTCATACCAAGTATCCATCCAAGTGCCTACAGTGTACTGCCCGGTCTTTGTAAAATCGATCTTTCCACACTCTACTAAAGCCTTTTTCAATTTCTCTTTGACCTCTGCCTGTGTTCTGCCTAATACATTCTTGAAGACCTGCTTGCCGGTGGCAGGATCGTGGCCAGCAGTGTACCGACCTTCCCAACGGCCATCCTTTCTCCTTCGAATATTTCCTTCTCCGTTTGATCGTCTTTTTGCCATATTATCAACTCCTTTCGCAGCACAAACACTATCACATAGCTTTTCGTATAGCTATTCACCAATACTAACAAAGATTTAGCATTAGGTGATGAAAACAACGGGATTACCAATCATCATCTTCGTCCACCATACCCGTATGTTAGCATCCCTTCGGAATTTCTCCAGGATCGAGGTGTCGCCGGAGAAATTTAAGTATGCTGCGATCTGGCACATCATATCCAGCAAAATCGCATAGCGGTACAGCCCCTTTGAGAGCCGGGAGGCTATGGGTTGCACCTCATCCTTAAGTGCTTTGTGAACCTCCCTGGCAAGGAGTGGGCGTTGTTTCTGACTGAGAAGATACTCTGTGTACATTTGCAGTGCGTTAGCTGCGAACTGGGTGAAGTTATCTAACCAAGGTGCTTGCCGGGCAAGCAATCAATGGGGATGAAATCATCGCCTTGTTAGATTGGTTTGATAAGGTGAGAATTGGTTTGTGGCTGGGGTATCTGTATTATAACCAACAGCAGGATTCATTAAATCCAAAATTTTATATCAACGATAGAATAGGTCAAAAGGACAGAACTCTTTTTGTTTATAAATGCAAGGAGCCAGTAGAGGGAATCAATATTATTGGACCAGGAGGTATGCTCTTTTCAAGAATTCCCTCGTGTTTTCTGCTAAGGATAAATAATTATTTTTTCTTAATATATATGTGGCGTTCTATCCTCGCGTACAATTGATTCTTCTAAATGCTGCATACAAATTCCATGCGATAATATGGTAACCCCCAGTTAGAATAGTACCTTTATTTCCTTTTATAGGATAACTATAGCTAGAATGAATCCAAAACGATTGCATTTTAGGAGTATTTCCGTTGCTTCGGCTAGTTTTCCAATATGAATATAGGCTTCAGGCTGGATTAATTGGACAATTTGCTTATCATTCGCCTTGGATGGAGTTTTATAGCACCGTGCAATGAGTTGGTCTGCCCAGCGGATAATATCGTCAAACAACTCAACGGAACACGCATCTGTATCCTGGTTTTTTACATATTCTCTTAAGTAGTTTATCATTTGGACATAATTGTCAGCGACCTTGGATTCTTCTGTGTTCCTATCTTGATAGTACATATATCTATCGTTGGGGAAACCATTGTTCATGAGAGGAGCAGTCGTTGAATCAAATCCTGATGTGTCTGAAATAAGCGTTTTTAATACCGATCCATTGATTAACTCGATATTTTTGCCCTTTGCAAAGTCATATGCCTGCTGTGTGTAGTCTGACGGCGTTATTAAGATGCCCTTATTGGCTCTTTGATCCATTACTACGCCATACAAATCTCGAACCTCTGGCTGACCAACAGGACCGCTCCAGTTCTTGCACTGTATAATATACTTCCCGGAGAAAATAGGTTTTTCGTATGAATGGGATGCCACTTCGAGAGATGGATCAGATTGTCTACCCGGTTTGCAGGCTCTGCCGGGATCACGAGAGGGCAGGGTTAGTTGAGGGGATCAAGATTGGCATCCGGTTGCGGTCGGAACTGGCGGAGGATTGAGAGTCATGGTGGTCCAAATCGAAACAGAAAACACGGTGTACATTTTGAGAAAAACAAAGGAGAGAACACTTATGATCATTCGTAATGCGATTCGTTGCAATATGCTTGGCGGCTCCAAGAATAATCTTTCCGGTGTCGTGGATATCGCCATTATGCAATCACTAATCTCCGGGGATGAAGTTCGGGATTTGGTAAAGGATTACGGAATGGTAATTGTGGATGAGTGTCATCATGTGTCTGCGGTCAGTTTTGAGCAGGTGCTGAAAGAGGTCAACGCGAAATATGTTTACGGACTGACAGCAACTCCCACACGGCAGGACGGACACCAACCAATCATTCATATGCAGTGCGGTCCGATTCGGTATCAGGTGGATACAAAAGCACAGGCTGAAAAGCGACCCTTTGACCATGCGGTGATACCCAGGTTTACATCATTTGCACAACCATTGACAGATGAGACGCCCTGGAAAATTACAGATGCCTATGCTGCTATGCAAGCCAACGAAGAACGCAATGGGAAGATTGCGGCGGATGTTCTGGCTGCTACGGCAGAGGGGACAAAACTGCGCCTGCATCCGAAAACAGAATCTTCAGTCTGGAAGAATATTGGGAGAAGTTTTCCGAGGACATTTGCAATGCCCAGAAGGAGATGTTGTTGACCAGTCCCTATCTGCATATTGCGCAGGTAAAACGGTTCTTGAAGCTGATCCCAAAGGATATTCGATTGACTGTTGTTACAGGCGATGAATCCAGTTTTATGCCGGAAGCATGGGCAAAGATGTCCAACGCAATAAAGCTGCTGCAGGATTTCGATGCAACGGTTATCCTGCAACCGAGGGTGTATCAGAGATATGCAGTAATCGATAAAAACACCGTGTGGTATGGCGGGATCAACTTCCTGGGATTTGAAAAGGCTGCCCATGGCGCAATGCGGCTGTGCAGTGCAGAACTGGCGAAAGAATTGCTGGATAGGAGCCGGGTTGGGCAAGAAACACAGATGAAACTGGCGGAAGTTTGATTAGCGAGGCTATTTGTTATATTCGTATTGTTCGTGCCCACCAGATGGTATCGTTTGATGCTGTTTGGTGGGTGGATTCTACAAAGAAAATAGCAAATACTTGAAAATGACCAATTAACATGGTAAGATATTATATATTTATCTTTTGACAAATTGAGGTGAGATACATGCAAGTCCACTTGAGTTCTGGAAACTATAGCATTATCGCAAGCGGTGAGTCTTTCCTCTTTGGGCCTTATGAGGATTTGACAATCCGAGTCAATGATGGCAAGGGGTTTCATGTAGAAATTATCATGAAATTTACGGAGGACGCTTCCGGTGAACATGATATCATCACAGACATTGTTAATGATTCTCTGGTAATTACTTGTGTAAATTTCAGTAGCATGGGCACAGGGTTGAAGCGACCTGCTCATATTGCGGATGTAAATGGTAAAAAAGTCTATTTTATGTTTTCTTCCAGTTACCTTGGTAATAAAGAAGATAAAGCAAGAAGTGTAAAATATACTGTTTTCTGGGAAAAATAAAGAAGGAGTGATTTCGTGAGTAAGTATGTCATTAACCCCCAATTTGAACTGAATACCCCGAAGAAATACGTTACTTATGAGATCCTGCATATGGATAGGACTGTTGCTACTGTCTCTACACTAGGCCAGGTCAAGATTCTAGATGAGCAATTTATGCCCTATGATGTATACCTTGAGGAAAGCAACGATTTTGATGTTCTGGTAAATAATCTCGCCAATTTTTATCACTGGTGTGCGTCCCGAGTTTTGTCTCTGGACAGAACTTATGCAAAGGAAATCATGAATAGCCTTGGCGTTTCCCAGGCAGTAACAGACCAGGATCGCGCGCAGATTTCCCTGTCTTATCACTGCGTTTCTCTAAATGATGTGCATTGGGTTAGAACTGAAGGTGAAGCAGTTACATTTGCAGAATTGAATCTATATGATAATCCTTTGAATGAAGCACTTATTCCGCTTCCCTTGAAGGGCAAACATCTGACTGTCACCAATCAAGAGTTGGCACCTGACCTATCTACAAAAGGCTGTTTCCCAAAGGCATGGATTCGTACAGGTACCGAGTTCCGTCTTTTAAAGGATGGTGGAGAAGATGTAGTTCGCCGCGAATTGCTTGCAAGTAAGATTTGCCAGTGCTTCGATGTTCCACAGGTTGCTTATGAGGAATACTTCTACGATGGGGGAGTGGTTACACAAAGCACTATTGTGACTTCAAAGCGGTATTCTATGGTTTCCAAGATGGCCTACGATGTCTATGCCATTAACAACGATCTGGATACTATTAAAGAATGTATCCGTTTAGATCCTATTGTGTATTACGGTATGAATATTCTGGACTACCTTGTTGGCAATACGGACCGCCACCCGGAAAACTGGGGCTTCCTGATTGATAATGATACCAACCGGCCTGTTTCGTTGTATCCCCTTATGGACTTTAACATGAGCTTCCAGACTTATGACACGCTGGATGGAGCTAACTGCCAAACAGTCGATTCCAGAAGATTGACACAGAGAGAGGCTGCGATCGAAGCGGTGCAAGCAATCGGACTGCGGCAGATCCGGCACATTGATATGACATTCTTTGAGGGAATGGAGCAGGAATGGAAGATGTTCCAGCTCCGGCTTGCGGAACTCAAAAAGTACGCAAAGGCTATGTAACAAGGAATCAAGGATGTTGCCAACAATTTCAATAAGTCCAGTGTTGATAACACTATTAATTGTTCGTTTCGTTTTGTTAGTGTTTGCCTGGCGGCATATGCTGAGCCCGCAGGCTGGCGATAAATGATTTAACCCTGGCAACATGGGGAAAAACGGTCTGACCCATGTTTTGACCCATACGGGATCAGCACACAGTGGACGGGGTAGATTTCAGTGGATTGCGGTCGTTGGCAAATGCCGCCGAAAGGTTCCAAAGCGGTGATTATTTGTGTAGAAAATTATGTAAGCCGCAGCTCATAACCCGGAGGTCGTAGGTTCGAGTCCTGCCTCCGCAACCATAAAAACCACCGTTTTCACCACGAAAACGGTGGTTTTTCTAACTTTTTGTCGCATTTTCTAACCCCACAAAAAGGCCTTGGGGAAGATTTGGGGAAGATGAGATTTTTAGGATTTTCAACAACCGGAAAAATCGAACTTTTTTGATATAAATGATGGTACATATTTTCTTTTTTCTTAAAAACTAAAACTATGTAAAAATGATGCTTTTTCTATGTTGGGGAAACTATATCGGGATATAAAAGAAAATAGTGGGGCAGAGAAATTTATATTCTCTGCCCCTTTTGCGTGGCGCTTACTTGCGATTTGCAAAAACACCTGCTCTGACACTGGCAGCTTTTGCTCTGGCAATAGCAAATTGGTGTGCGTAGATGTTTGCGGTGGTGGAAGGACTTGCATGGCCTAGTTCTGCAGCGGCAGAAACCATATCCACACCGTTTAGGATCATGGTAGAAGCTGCAGTGTGCCGGAATGCGTGTGGATGGATATGGGGTAGGGTGTTTGCTTTACTGAATCGTCCTAACCAGTCAGTCACACTATCCGGATGCATGGCTCCGCCATCCTCTTTGACGAACACATAGGGGGAGTTCTGCCAACGGTCACCGTTAAGTTCCTTCCATCGATCGTACTCCTGCTTCCATTCTTTCAAAACTGCGATCGTTTGCGGTGCCAGGATCATGGCGCGAACATCGTTGGTTTTGGTAGTGCTTTCATACACACCCCGGGAAGGGGAGTACAGAAGTGCCGTATCAATGACGATTAGGCCGGTTTCCAGATTCAGCTTTTCCCATTTAAGACCCATTACTTCACCACGGCGGCATCCGGTGTCGATCAGCAGATAGGTGATTGCTTTCCATCGGATGGGCACATGCTCCAATGCTTCAAGGATCTCGTCCATTTCATCCGGCTGATAATATTCCGGATTGGATTTGGTGACTTTGGGTGGTGTTGCCTTTGCAGCGGGATTGTATGGGAGGATCATTTCCTTTTCTGCTTGTCCCAGTATAGTGGAAATCAGCAGGTGATGCTCACGGATGGTTTTGGGTGATAGCGGCTTAAGGTTTTCGGTTACATCGAAAAGCTTCTTGAAATCCATGCCCATTGCGTCGGCAAGAGCCTCTGCTTTCTCCATGCGCAAGGTATCGCCTTTGGTGACAGCGCTAATGGTTTGCGGACTAACACCGGATTCTCTGGCCAACTGTTGCTTGGAGATACCAAGGGATTCAAAGCGCTTATTGAAGATCGGCTTCGGGGTTGCCCGCTTGCTGTCAGCACGGGCACCGGGTTTGCTTAAGTTCATGTAGAACTCGTTCAAATGTTGCGGTCGAATTTGGCTTAGTTTCAAATGCCCGATAGCTTCATAGATCCTTGGGAGCATTTCCAAATACCGGTCAAGGGTCAGCGTTTTGATACCGGTGCGTTCTTTCAATTCCATCACATACTGGGCATATTCAAAGAAGGTTTGATTACTGTTCAGTTTATAACCTTGCCGGATATCGTCTTCAAACCGGACGGCGGCTGCATGTAGCTCCTTTTGAATTTGTTTTTCTGTCATGTTGCGCCGTGGAGGTGTCCACAGCATGCGATATTTGATGGGATTACCTTGATAATCTGCACCGTCGGATACGATGATGCGATAGCTGGTAATCACACCGTTGGCATTGATTCTAGGTTCAATGGATGCCATAATGATACTTCTCCTTTCTAAGCAGGCTCTTACAGAAATGATATTCTGCAAGAGCCTGTTTTTCAATTGTGTGACTTAAATGGGATTGTCGCAGTCGTCTGCGCAGGTGATCCAATCAACAAGATTATTCCAACTGATCAGGTAAGTGCGACCAACGATGCGGCAGGGAAGCTGCCCGGTGCGGATCGCACGACGAATGGTATACTCGCTGACAGACATGCCACAGGCCTGCGCTCGTTCAGCAGCCTCTTTGATTTTCAAAATATCTATACGCTGATTACCGTTCATCTCTATCCCTCCTCTGCCAAGATCTCTGATAGCCTTTCAAAAGCTCCACAATTGTGGATTGCATTTTTGCGGTGCTATAATGGGGCGGAAAGAAACTGCGGATGTCATCTCTGAAAAAACTGACTTTTTCTTTTTGATTTGCTTTGGGCTGACAAAGCAAATTGAAGATGTCATCCATAGTCAGTTCGCCCCGCTGGCTCAGTGCTTTCAGCTGTTGCGCCTGAGAAAGAGAAGGAGTGCAGTCCTCACTTTCCATAGTTTCCAACAGGTCGGCTTGTTCTGTTTCGGTGAGGTAAGATAGTTCTACTGCTGGGGTGAGGGCGATCTTACCTTCATCAACCATTTGCAAAATGCTGGGGATCAGGTTGGTTAAGCGAATATAGCGCTGTACCTGATTGCGGCTATTGCCGGTCTGCTGCGCGATCATTTCGTCCGTTCTTAACTTCGTCCCAACTTGGGACGAAGTTCCTTGATGCTTTAGTGCTTCCCGTTTTAACTTGTAAGCAAAGGCTTTCTCACTGGGTAGGATCTTCTCCCGGTGGAGGTTGCTGTCCACCAGTGCGATGGCTGCTGCATCCCGGTCGATGGTATAAATTAAGGCAGGAACCGTTTCGATTCCTGCCTTTTTGCATGCGTGTAACCGCCGGTGTCCGGAGATTACCTCATATTCACCATTGGGTAGCGGTCTGACCACCAGCGGTGTCAGCAGGCCTTGGGTCAACACACTCCAAACCAGCTGATCCATTTCCTCGTTGTCTGTCACCTTAAAGGGGTGTCCCTCAAAGGGTCTCAATTTCTGAATAGGCAGATACTCTGCTCTTGTTTCTTTCATCGTTCATAGCTCCTTCCATTTCTTGTTCTCGTTCGTGTAACTTCGGTCTCCTGCTGCCGCTCCATGGCAAGCAGGTTTTCTACTTTTGGAATACTGCGCTCTGCAATGCGCCTTGCGATCCGCTGTTGCCTGCGCAGCGGGTCCATCTTTTGGGTGATGGCTTTGGCCTGCAGCTTCAGTTCCGGCTTTTCGGTTTCCGGTGCACGGCGGATCTTATTGCGGATGTGTTCCCGTTCTGCTTTCATCTGATCAACCTGGGCATCAATATCTTCCCGGAACGCAACAAGCTCCTCTGCGGTGTCAATGTGACAATCGCAGAGGAGCTTGTAGTCCTCGATATATTTGTCTAGTTTCCGTACTTCCTCCCGCAGCAGCGGGGATAGTGGCAGGTGCTTATTTTCAGCCAGCAGGTTGTTTCCGGTGCAGATTTTCAGCAGTTCGGTGAAGATGGCAAAAGTCAGCTGCAGGCCATCCATCTTGCCAGCCTGCCGGAGATTATACTCTATAACCAGCAGAGGAGCACGGCGTTTCTCCGGTATTGCGATCCAGTACAGATTCCTGTCGTCCAGGTTTCTCAGCAGCCGCTCTTTGATGGCATCCGGAGTGTATTTGGGACCCAGACTCTTTAGGCGCACCGGGCGCTGCCAGCCTTCCGCAATGACCGATAGGTTGGGACTATCCACATCACCACGGACTTCATATCCCAAATTCTCCAAATATTCAAAGAAGTGACGATAGATGGATACCTTGGAAAGCACCTCGTCGATGTCCCGGCGCAGGATATCGCGGTGGGTCATGCCACCATCCTTGTGCACCCAGTAAGCGCCCTTTTCACCGCCATAGAATTTTGCGTTCTTCAGCACAGATTTACCATGCTCCTGGCAGACGGCATCGGATATCTCACGCAAACGGTAGTGGTCAGAAATATGGTTTTCAAACTTCCTCCCGGTGCGAAAAGACACGGAGTTCACGACGATGTGATTGTGGATATTGTCCGTATTCAGGTGGGTAGTAACCACGATCTCATAGTCATCGCCCCACATCCTCCGTGCCGTTTCCATGCCGATGGTGTGTGCCTCCTGCGGGGTCACCTCACCGGTCTTAAAGCTTTGGTATCCGTGGTAGGCTACATTCCCGCCCAGTTTTCCGTAGCGGCGCTTGGTGTCCATCATGGTTTCGTAGGCAAGCTGCTTGGGGCAGTTGATGGCGCTGACAGACATTTTCTTATCGGTCTTTTCATCGTTGGCGGCATAACGCAAGGCACTGTACAGATCCTCGTCCAGGTACTTGCTATCGGTGGTCTTATCCGGGTTCTCCGCATAGTCGATGGCATCCTTTAGCCGTCCTTTGATTGGCCAGAATCCTGTAGTCGCCAAGATACCACCTCTTTCTTTGATTGCTTGTGCGGCAGCATCAGTTCTCTGCGCATGTCGGTGATCAATTCCAACAAAGCTTTTTCTGTTTCGACAGTCATCGACTGATTACACAGGTCACATAGCTTACTATAAAGCTGGTAGAACGAATCCCCCACTGCAGGCCGGGGTTCATATCCCAGCGCCCGCTTGCGAAGATACTCCGACCGGCTAAGGCCGCAGGCGGCAGCATACTGCTCTACAATTTGCTTCTCTCTTTCGGAGAATCGTGTGTTGGTCACCTCTGTTTTTTCTGTCATAAAATCAATCCTTTCAATCGGGGTGTTAGGGGCAGCGCCCTTAAAGGTCCGGCAGTGGAAGCTGTCGGATGTGGAGCTTGTAGCACAAGTTCCCTGCTCGTTATGGTATAGGACAGTCCTGCTCCCGGCATTTGCCGGTCGAACTCCGACCGTCCATACTCGCTCTTTTGGGGTTCTGGTAAATGGTCATTTTGCCCCTTTACCACTTTACGAAAAATCAAGTGGACAAATTGTCCATTTGATCTGCATTGAGCCAAAATGGCTCAGCACATCTTTGAAATACGGCGATTTGAGCCAAAATCCCGTGTTTTTGGCTCAGCCGAACATATCAAGGTTCGCAAGGACATTTTTCCGGTTTTCTTCCTTCTGCTCTTCGGTCAGTTCGGTACTTACTGTTTGATGTACCGGCTGAACGGGAGAAATGGATAGGGGGACAACCTCTTCCCGGAAGATCTGGCGAATATTGTCCAGCAGTTTTGTGTCATTCATGCGAGCCAGCACTGCATCCACAACAAATTGATTGCGGGAACGGTGTAACGTTTTCAAATACTCCGCTGCCCGTCTTTCCTCTTCATTGTCATCGTGGAAGCGGACATTGATCCGGTAATCGCTCATAAGCCAAGCTCCGCTTTCAACTGCGCTTCTGCCAAGTATTCATATCCCTTGGCTGCGGCGCAGATATCGTCCACGAACTTGACCCGGTCTGCGCTGACCTTGCCAAAGTGTTTCACAAGGCATCCACCGCCGCCGGTGATATAGAGCATCATGGTTCCCTCGTCATAGCCGTGCTCACGGAGCCTGCGGAAGATGCCGTCCACATACTCCTTTGCGATCATGCGGATGATCTTGATATCCGCTGCGGGAATGGCAGCAGTACCGGTGCAGAGAACTTCTTCGATGATGGCATCGTTGATCTCCCGCGCACATTTCTGCATGAACATTTCCCGGATCGCCAGGGTGCATTGATAGGTGCCGAACTTCTCGGTGTACATCTTGCCGCTCTGGGGTCTGCCGTTCACCATATACAGCACATTCATAGTGCCGTTGCCAATATCGGCAACCAAATTAACGCACTTCATTGTAGAAGCAAATTCAGCAATGGCAGCATAGCCTTGGGGATAGATACGCACATCGTCGATGGTGATGTGGTAATCCACCTTCTTATAGTTGAAGTCCACTTCCTTGTTCTTGCCCAAGTAGGCGGCAAACTCCTTCTTCTGTGCGGAAGTCCAGGTGAGGGGTAAGCCTGCCGCAAGGACGATATTGGCCTCCGTAAGGTTTGCGTCCTTCAGTTCCTTGGCAATGGCCACCAGGGTCAGCAGATAGTAGTCCTCGTCCTTGATTTTCTCTGCGATAAACTCCTTGTGGCCTTCACCGATGAGATAATACCGCCCGATATAGGTCAGCATATCGCCGGTGGAGAGAGGTTCAGAATCATATCCCAGGATACCGGTTCTAAAACAGTGGTTTGCGGTTTTGATGTTGCCATAGCCATGGTCAACACCGATGATGATTTGGTCATTCAGCTTTTTCATTTTCGTTCCTCCTTAGTTGTTCTTCATGATGGATTGATAGAGCCTTTGATTGGCAGGTAGTACAGCATCCCGGAAATACTTGCAGTTGATCCGGGTTACGGACAGCTGCTGTGGGCAAGGCATTTCCAACAGCAGGCAGATCCCTTCATCCCAGTTGCAGCAGTTAGGGATCATTTTCTGTACCCGCTCGATCTGGGATGGTTTGAGAATTAAGGGCATACGCATTCCTCCTTTCATAGGTGATGGTCAGAGCAGTCAGCTGTTCACAGAATTTTTATTGCATTTCGCTTTCTTGTTTGGTATAATTATCGAACAAGTGTTCTACTATGCAATATACTGCCCCTCTACCTATGGGAGAAATAAGGCGGTCAAAGCGGAACCTTTTTAAAAAAATATTTTGAAAAATTTTTGGAGGTGAGATCTGTGAACTATTTGAATGACCCCCACTACGATGTGGACGAGGCCCAGCTGGACCATTTTGACCAAAGTGCCGCCAAACGGCAGCGGTATCTGCTATGGAAAGAACGGCTGAACCAAGTTGAACTGCAAATTGAAAAAGACGAAGCAGCACCCGATCCGGACGCAGATCTCTCCCCGAAAAAGAAAAGACTGAAGCGACAGATAAAGGAAGAAGCACTGCTCCGTCTGGAAGAAGCCGCCCGGACAGAGGAAGATTTTGCCGCAGTGCAGTACCACTGGGATCGGCGGGATTCCAACCGGGAGCGCAAAGAGCGCTACCACGAAGTGCTGCGGGGTGATGTGCCGCTTGATGTAGGCATTGCGAAGAACCCCCATATCTTTCCGGAGTGGTTGGGCACACCGGTGGCACAGCAAATGCGTAGCGGTAACTATTTGGACTGGCTTGCCAATTGCCCCTATGAGATGCACGATTTGTTAGCGGATGCTGTTCTGTCTAGCCTTATCTACTCGCTGAAAGAAGACCATAAAGAGAATTTCTACTACTCTGCCATTCAGCTGTTGCAATCCCAGGAGGTTGCCAAGCTGATGGGGCAGTCCACCCGGAACATCCGGAAAAAGAGAAATGTGATCCTGCGCAAGCTAAGAGCCGGCTGGTACGAGTACCTGCGTACAAAGCCTGCGGGATCACTCTCCCTGGACGAGAAAGAATTTCTGCGTAAATACAAAAAATCCGCCCCCGATGGGTTCGGGAGCGGAAAGGAGGTGTGTTATGAAGCAGCTGTTTGAGCGAACCAGTTCCTGCTGGGTTCGTTACGATAAGTATGTGATCCGGAAGGATGCCAACGGTGTAAAATATATAACAGCGGCACCGGACGCAAGGCCAACGATCATCGATCCGCTGGAAGACGCCCAGACCATGGTGCTGGATGCGCTGAATGCAGGCAGGCTCTTCTTTGGAAAGAAAGCAACGGAACGAGAGCAGGAAGCTGGCATCCTGCGGTTTGTCCACCGTTATGGTTTGCTGGGCTTTATCACGGCACTGCCTACCACACCAAAGTTTATGGATTACGAAAAGGTTTACCTACCAAAGAATCACTTCATCCGGGAAGAAGCATTGGAAACAGAACAATTCCTTGATTACTTTTACCCATTCAAAAAGCCGCTTCTACGAAAGCGTGGCATGGAATACACTTGGGAAGTAGAGGGCAATACGGATGCGATAGCACTGGCGTTGACCTTTTCCAGTGAACCCACCGCAAAGAGAATGAGCTTCCAAAAGGAATATGCTGAGCCGGTGGAGTGGATCGCTAAGGCGCTGAAAGATTTGACTTTCCCATTCATTACCAGCAAGTATTTCTACGAGGATGCGGATGCCTTCGATGCAGACGAAAAGAAGCTGATGGCGCAAGGTGTTGCGGCATTCGGTGGTATTGCGCCCACCTACCGGATCGCACTACTGGACAAACCCACCATCGTTTGGGACTTCCATTCTTTGCTGATTGGCCTGCAGATGATGTTCAGCTTCATGATGGCAGATGACAAAACACCTCTGCGTATGTGTGCCCACTGCGATACCATCTTTGTAGCAAACAGATCAAATCAGCGATTCTGCTCCAACCCTTGCCGCCGCAGAGGAGAATACTATCAATAAAGCAAAAAAGAGGTTTCGCACCAAAATGAGTGCGAAACCTCCTCTGACTACTAAAATTCAAAAACGGCTCTCCAAATGGTGAGCCGTTTTTGCAGATTAAGAACTTAGGTTTGATTGCCTGTGCCATTGCAGCATCCACTGCAGCCAGCGCATTGACCGGAGCAGGTTTTGCTATCAGGACAACCGACACAATGAACACCGCGCCGCTTTTCCTTCCGGATATACCAACCCGCAGCGCCCACGATCAGTGCAACAACTGCTATTACAATGATGTTATCCACAAAACCACTCCTTTCTTCATTTTACTTCTTCAGTGCATACTCAGCAGCCAGATTCTTATTGGCCTTATTGATCAGATATACAATCACAGCAACAATAGCTGCAACAGCGATCAGACCGGGCAGGAAACCTGCGCCGAAGGCACCGATGGTGATCAGAGTACCAATCTGGTAAACCAGATAAGCAATCACGAAGCCGGTAGCAAACTGCAGCGCTACACCACCCCAGAACCACTTGCGGTCGTTGATTTCAGAATTCATTGCACCCAGAGCAGCGAAGCAGGGAGGAGTATACAGGTTAAACATCAGATAAGCCAGAGCTGCAACCTTGGTGATGGCAAAGACAGACGCGACTTCTGCACCAGCACCTTCCATCAGAGCCAGTTCCTCGGTATCAATCAGATTCTCCAGACCAACGAAGCAGACAGCCAGAGTGCCGACAACATTTTCCTTTGCGATGAAGCCGGTAACCGCGGCGGCTGCCAGCTGCCAGGATGCCACACCAACAATGGGGATCAGCAGGTATGCGATGGGGTTTGCGATGGTAGCCAGGATGGACTCGGAAGCAACTTCTGCCTCCTGGAAGGACCAGTTGAAGGTCTGCATGATCTGTACCACAGTGTTGCAGACCAGAATCACAGTACCAGCCTTTACAATGTAAGCCCAGCCACGGGAGCACATGGATTTGAACGCACGGGTAAAGGAAGGAATTTTGTACTCAGGCATCTCAATGATGAAGAAAGACTTGCGGTTCTTGTGACCGGCGATCTTATTGACAAGCACAGCGCCCAGCAGGATCAGAGCAATACCAACGAAGTACATCAGAGTACCGACCCAGGAAGCATCCTCAAAGAATGCGCCTGCAAACAGAGCAATGACGGGTAGCTTTGCACCGCAGGGCATAAAGGGAGTCAGCATAGCGGTAGCACGGCGCTCACGCTCGTTGCGGATGGTACGGCAGGCCATAACACCGGGGATGGCACAACCAGTGCCAATGACAAAGGGAATCACGGACTTGCCGGACAAACCGACCTTCTTAAAGATGGGATCCAGAACAACGGTAGCACGAGCCATGTAACCACAGTCCTCCAGCAGAGCGATCAGGAAGTACATGACCATGACCAGAGGCAGGAAACCGATAACAGCAATGACACCGCCGATGACACCATCAACCAGCAGTGCCTGCAGGATGGGAGCAGCGCCGGAGACCATCTCCGCCACCATGCCCTGGAAACCTTCCAGCCAGCCGACCAGAGTATCCGCCAGGAAGGGACCGAAAGAAGACTGGGAAATATCAAATACTAGGAACATCACCAGAGCGAAGATAGGCAGACCCAGCCACTTGTTGGTGAGGATGTCGTCGATCTTGTCCTGGAAATTACGGTCCTTGGTCAAAACCTTACGGGTTTCAACGGAAGCAACGATCTTGTTGACGAACTCAAAGCGCTTCTTATCAGCGGCCACAACGGCTTCTTTATTGGTCAGATCCACATTGCCCTGATTGTAAGGAGCCTTCTGCATCTGGCCATTCAGAGCAGCTGCAGTCTTAACCAATTCTGCAAGACCCTCGCCGGTGGTGGAGGTGGTGTCCACAACGGGACAACCCAGCTTCTTGGACAGGGCAGCCACATCAATATTGGTCTCCTTCTTTTCATTGATGTCATGCTTGTTCAGTGCCACAACCACAGGAACACCCAGTTCCATCAGCTGGGTAGTGAAGAACAGAGAGCGGCTCAGATTGGTTGCATCCACGATATTGATGATCACATCGGGGTTCTCGTTCTTTACGTAAGAACTGGTAATGCTCTCTTCGGAAGTGAAGGGAGACATGGAGTAGGCGCCGGGAAGGTCAACGGCGATCAGTTCCAAATCACCGGCATAAGCCTTCTTAATAGGGGCCTCTTTTTTGTCAACGGTAACACCTGCCCAGTTGCCGACCTTTTCATTTCGGCCGGTCAAGGCATTATACATAGTGGTTTTACCGGAGTTGGGATTGCCTGCGAAAGCAATTCTCATAGTTGGTTTCCTCCTCATTCATTTGAAACAGATAATCTGTTTTATTTACATTTTTGTTAGACACCGCTAACAACCGTTCAAAAGACAATCAGCTGACTGTCTTTCGGCTTCATTCTACGATGATGGCCTCTGCCAGCTGATTATCGATGTTGTATCTGCCGTCCTTGATAGAAACCGTACAGCCGCCCCTGCGTCGGGAGACGACAGTAATGGGTTCACCGGCATAACAGCCTAAAGAAAACAGAAATGCATCCAGATCCTCGTCATCGGTTTCGATCCCCTGAATGATATATTCCTTGTTCTCCACTGCCACAGACAAATTCATATCTATCACCTGATTGTATGGTCCATGCAGTTTGCAGCAACTAACCACATAGCAAAAATTATTTGTTAGCAGCCGCTAACAACATCCATATAATACAGCCGGAGTAATAATTTGTCAATCCCTTTTGTGAATTTTCTTTGAAATATTCTGGTGTTGCAATTTCTGTAGTACCGTGGTAGAATTAGGCGTAGCTAATCTTTGGAGGGATCACCCATGTCATTGAATGAATCTGCCGAGATGTATCTCGAAACTATATATAAGATCTCTCAAGAGAATCCTTCCGTGCGCAGTATTGATGTGGCAGAAGCACTGGGTTACTCCAGAGCCAGCGTCAGCCGGGCAGTTGGACTTCTGAAGAAGGACGGCTACCTGTTGATGGATGATGACAGTTTTCTGACGTTGACAGAAGCAGGCAGAGCCGCCGCCGCAAAAATCTATGAACGACATACGGTTCTGGTAGCCGCGCTAATGGCTCTGGGTGTGGACGAAGAATCTGCAGTTGAAGATGCCTGCCGGATTGAGCACGTCATTGGAGATAAGTCCCTGGCTGCAATTAGAGCCCACATGAAAAAATACGAAAAAGGTACCGATTGATTCGGTACCTTTCTTGTTTTTAGTCGATCGATGTCACCGTATAGCCGTGGCGCTGGATTTTTGCCTTGATCTCATCATCCGGAACATCCTGCGCATAGGATATCGTGACAATGCTCTTCTTCAGATTGACCACACCGGCAACACCGGGGATGTCATTGACCGCTTCAGTCACACGGTTGCTGCACTTTTCGCAGTGCATACCGTCGACCTTGAAGATTTTTGTGGCAATCACAGTTTTCAGCTTCTTCTTTCTGGGCTTATAATCACTACTACCGCAGCAACCCTTGCGTCCTTTTCTCTTTATGATTGAACTTGCCGCTGTCAGCGCAAGTATCACAATAATGCCTATAATAATATAGTTCTCCATAATTCTCTTTTTCTCCCAATTCCTTTTATAGTGGAGGTTAAAAGACACATTCCTTTACTGATTTTGGGCAACAGATGTAAGGCTGTGGTCTCCTTTGTTAGGGTTCGCTAACACATTTGCGCGATCATTGTAACACCAATGTACTCATAAGTCAATGGATGAGAAAATGTCCAGTGGTGTGAAATTAGGTCTTGACAAAATTAAAATCTTGGCATATTATTATGGCCGTTAGCGATGGCTAACAACTATTTTCGCCCAATTGTTAGCTAGCGCTAACAATGTGTTGGGCATATATTTTTACCGCACAGTTAGTTGCTGCTAACCAAATGGAGAGATTATTTATGAACCGCAGAATGACTCGTAGAGAAGACTACTTAAAATTGATCCACACGCTATCAAACAAGGGCGAAGTACATGGGTCTGATATCGCTGACGAATTGGGTGTGAAACGCCCAACCGTCTGTGTTTACCTCAAACGACTAATCGAGTGTGGCGATATTACGATGGATGCGGAGCATTGTGTCCATTTAACTGCCCAGGGATTATCCATTGCTGAATCTACCCTGGATAAGCATGGTATGCTGTTTGCATTACTTCAAAATCTGGGGGTTCCCAGCGCGGTTGCTACCGAAGATGCCTGCGCTATTGAGCACAGTATCAGCCCTGAAACATATTCCGCATTGAAACAGCTACTGAATGAGAGGCAAGTAAGCGTATGATGATCAACAAACGACTGATTAACACAGTTAAAGAAAGCAAAAAATACATAGCCGGAAATGTGATCTGCCAGTGGGTATCACTGGCGGCAAATATCGCCATGATGGCAGCCATCGCAAAGATGCTCCAAAGTTTGTTCGAAGGCACTGCTGGTGACGGACAAATCGGCCTGACAGCAATGATTGCAGTAGCTGCTGTGATAATCCGATTTATTTGTACCACCGCTGCCAGCCGCATGGGGTATCTTTCCAGTAAGGCTGTGAAGAAAACCCTCCGGGAAATGATCTACAAAAAGCTCCTGCGCCTCGGTTCTTCCTACAAGGAGCAGGCCAATACATCCGAAGTGGTGCAGGTGGCCGTGGAGGGTGTGGACCAGCTGGAAACCTATTTCGGTGCCTACCTGCCCCAGTTTTTCTATGCCATGCTGGCTCCGCTGACCCTGTTCGGGGTTCTTAGCTTCGTAAACTTCCCCAGCGCCATTGTACTGCTGGTTTGCGTTCCCATGATTCCCGTGACAATCATTCTGATCCAGCGGTGGGCCAAGAAACTGCTGAGCAAATACTGGGGTCAGTATACTGCTCTGGGTGATACCTTCCTGGAAAACTTGCAGGGTCTGACCACCACAAAGATCTATCAGGCAGATGCATTTAAGCACAAGGAAATGAACGATCAGAGTGAGCAGTTCCGCAAGATCACCATGAAGGTGCTGACCATGCAATTAAACTCCATCACCGTGATGGATCTCATCGCTTATGGCGGTGCAGCCTTGGGTGTGATCCTGGCTACCACACAATTCCGGGCCGGTCACGTGGATCTGGCAGGCTGCATTCTGATTATTCTGCTGGCGGCGGATTTCTTCCTGCCCATGCGGTTACTGGGTTCTTTCTTCCATATTGCCATGAACGGCATGGCGGCAAGTGACAAGATCTTCCGCCTGCTGGATTTGCCGGAACCTGAGCAGAAAATGGAAACAATCCCGGAAGATTGCTCCATCCAATGTAGCTCTCTGCGCTTCTCCTATGAGGCGAATCGGGAGATCCTCCACGGTGTGGATATGGCATTCCCCAAAGGCAGTTTCACCGCTATCGTGGGTGAGTCCGGCTGCGGCAAGTCTACCATCTCTGCAATTCTCATGGGTCGCAATAAAGGCTATTCCGGCGAGATCCTTGTTGGCGGTGTACCCCTCCGGGAAATCAGCGAAGAAAGTTTGATGGAAAACTTTACTTACATCAGTCACAACAGCTATCTCTTCAAGGGCACCGTACGGGAGAATCTGCTGATGGCAAGACCCAATGCCGGTGAGGATACCCTTTGGCAGGTGTTAGAGCAGGTGAACCTGGCAGACTTCCTCAGAAGCGAAAAGGGTTTGGATACGGCGCTGAATGAAAAAGCATCCAACCTTTCCGGCGGTCAGTGCCAGCGGCTTGCATTGGCAAGAGAGCTGCTCCATGACAGCCCCGATTACATCTTCGATGAAGCCACCTCCAATATTGATGTGGAGAGCGAAAACGATATTATGGCCCAGATCCATACACTTGCAAAAACCAAGACCGTGATCCTGATCTCCCACCGCCTTGCCAATGTGGCCGGTGCGGATAACATCTATGTGCTGAATCAGGGTAATATCGTAGAATCCGGCAATCACAGTGAGATGCTGGAAACGAACAGCGCTTACGCAAAACTGTGGAATGCCCAGCAGGAACTGGAGAACTATACCAAGGGAGGTGCGCAGGTATGAAAAGAAGCGGATTTAACATTATGAGCCGTTTGATTGGTCTTGTAAAACCGTTGACCGGCTATATGATTCTGGCCATCACC
>JAZKYA010000014.1:0-23069 GCA_045611945.1 Faecousia sp.
ACTTCCTTCTTGGGCAGCATAGCGAAGGTGCCGTCCTCTTCCATCTTCTTCAGCTGAGTCAGACGGTCAATACGGGAGCGCATGGTGCGGAAGTTGGTCAGCATGCCGCCCAGCCAGCGGGAGTTGACATAGTAACCGCCACAGCGGGCAGCTTCTTCCTTGATGGCATCCTGTGCCTGCTTCTTGGTGCCGACAAACAGGACATTGCCGCCGTTAGCGGAAATTTCACGAACGAAGTTGTAGGCTTCCTCCAGCTTCTTAACGGTCTTCTGCAGGTCAATGATGTAGATACCGTTACGCTCGGTGTAAATGTAGGGAGCCATTTTGGGGTTCCAGCGGCGGGTCTGGTGACCAAAGTGTACGCCGGCCTCCAGCAGTTGCTTCATAGATACGACAGCCATTTTGATTTTCTCCTTTTGTTTTGTCCTCCACCCCGATCATCCCGCGCAGCCCGCGCACTGCGGCGCACTTGGGGGCGCGATCCCCGGGTGTGTGGTGTAATGATGTCATGAGCCTTTTTGCCCATGCTGAACCATTATAGTAGAAGCTTTCCCATTTTGCAAGTATTTTTTTCAAAATTATAGGAAAATTTTGTACTTTTTTATCCGCCGAAAAGCCAGCCCTGTTTCCCCCTGGGTACACGGCATTCGTCCACCTTGATATCCACCAAAACAATATCCGGGCCGATCCGGCGGATGCACTTCCATGGGATCACAAAATCATCGTGCCGGCCCGCGATCCCCAGAAAACGGCAGGGTCCCGGCACGACCACCGCCAGCACATTACCCTCCGGCACCTCCACCTTGATATCTGTGATAAACCCCAGCCGTCTGCCGTCATTGACGCAGATTACCTCCTTGCACTGCAAGTCCGTAAACCGAATACCCATGCCATCCCCTCCCAAAATACTTTGGTCAAGGATATGCCGGACCCAGACAGGTTATGCTATGTAGCGGCCCGAAGGCCGAATGCAAAATGTAAAATGCATAATGCAAAATTGATGTATGCGCTTTGCGCATGATTGAATCCGTCGCCCGGGGCGACCCAATCATTTTGAATTTTACATTATTAATTTTGCATTGCGCAACGCCTGTTGCGCTCACGAGACCATAACGCTTTTGCGCATGGCACTGATGGCATTTTTCTCCAGCCGGGAGACCTGTGCCTGGGAGATGCCTACCAGGCCCGCTACCTCCATCTGGGTCTTTCCGTCGTAAAAGCGCATGGACAGGATCTGCTTTTCCCGGTCCCCCAAAGCCCGGAAGGCCTCCTTCAGGGCGATATGCTCCATCCAGCTTCCTTCTGTATTCTTTGTGTCCCGCACCTGGTCCATCACCGTCAGCGGATCTCCCCCGTCGGAATACACCGGGTCATACAGGCTCACGGGAGCGCACACCGCGTCCAGAGCTTCACTGACCTCCTCCGGGGTCAGCTCCAGTTCTTTGGCGATCTCCTCCAGGGACGGCTCTCTGCCCAGCCGGGTGATCATGGCTTCCTTGCACTGCAGCACCCGGTAGGCCACATCCCGCAGCGACCGGGAGACACGGATGGCGCTGTTGTCCCGCAGATAACGCCGTACCTCTCCCGCGATCATAGGCACGCCATAAGTGGAGAAGCGTACCTGTTTATCCGGATCAAAATTGGAAATTGCCTTGATCAGGCCGATACATCCCACCTGGAACAGGTCATCGGCGCATTCTCCCCGTTTCTCAAACCGCTGGATCACAGACAGCACCAGGCGCAGGTTTCCCTCAATCAGCTTCTCCCTGGCCTGTTTATCCCCGTCTCTGGCTTTTAGGAGCAGTTCATCCATTTCTTTCTGGGTCAGCACTTTCAGTCGGGCGGTGTTTACCCCGCAGATCTCTACCTTACCGGACATTGGGTTCCTCCTGTTAAAACTGTTTCTAAGAGTATCTCCCGCCCATGGCAAAACATACCGGGAGGACTTTGTTTGTTTTTCACAAAATTTTTTCCGAAAAAAGGAAACAAGCCCGGAACACAGGAAGCCTTTTTGACAATTTCCACAACTTTTTTCACTTTTTCTGACAAGAAAGCCCGCGGTTGCCCCGGCGACATAACACGACTTTGCTGTTACACCGGCAGGCTTTATGCATTCCGGTATGCAAGCCGGAAAGAAATCCAACATGGCAAAATAGCTGTTGAAAACCAGCAGTTTTCCACATTCTCCACAGGCTTTTCCACAACCGTATGTAAGGATCATCCCCAGCGGATTTATACATATCTGTTTACATAATTTTATTCCCCATCCCTCGACAGTTTCTCTACTTTTTACCTGTGCAAAATAATAACGATTCCTCCCCGAACTCCGGTAAAAATAATGCTTGACAACTTTCCTTTTCGGAATTGGCGGTTTTTTCCCCCTATGCAATCCAAAAAATTCGTAATAAGCCGTAAATTTTTTTAAAAAAGGGATTGATTTTATAAATAAACCACGCTATAATGTGTGTCTGTATGGACCAAATTGGGGAATAGGAGGTGTGAACATGCCCAACATTAAGTCCTCTAAGAAGGATGTCATTTCTTCCAAGATCGCTTACGAGAAGAACAAGGCCGACAAGTCCGCTCTGAAGACTGCCGTTAAGAAGTTTGAGGCCGCCGTTGCCGGTGGTGATCAGGCTGCTGCCGCTGCTGCCCACAAGGCTGCTGTCCAGGCTGTCGACAAGGCTGTGACCAAGGGTATTCTGCACAAGAATACTGCTGCCCGCAAGAAGAGCAGCATGACCCTGCATCTGAACAAGATGGCCTGATTTCTCTGAAAATATCTCCTTTCGGGTGCTGATTCCTGAAAGGAGTTTTTTCATACCCGCCGGACGGTCATTTTCCAATTAACACTTGCAAGGAAGCATACCATCCATATATAATGAAGTCAGAAAACCGGAGGTGAGATGATGGCGAAGCTCAGTGATCCTGTCACCGTATTAAAAGGCGTTGGCCCTACCAAGGCCAAGCAGCTTGCCCAACTGAATATTTTCACCCTTCGGGATCTGATATGCCACTTCCCCCGGGGCTATGAGGACCGCACACGGCTGGTAACCATCAGCCAGTTGGAGGTAGACAAGCCTGCCTGTTTCAAAGCCATGGTCATGAACACCCCCCGGACCTCCCATGTCCGCAAGGGCCTGGATATTACCAAGGTCCAGGTAGCCGACCACACAGCCCGGCTGACCCTTACCTTTTTTAATCAAAAATTCACCACTGAACAGCTCCAATACGGAAAAGAGTATATCTTTTACGGCGCGGTATCCGGGGATTTCATCGGCTACAACATGACCTCCCCGGTCTTTGAAGCTCTGGACGCGCCCCCTGTTACCACAAGGCGGATCTTGCCCATCTATCCTCTGACCGCAGGCCTTTCCAACGCGGCATTGCTGAAAGCTGTCCGGCAGGCCCTTTCCATCTGCGATCCCCCGGAGGAGATCCTGCCCCTTTCCCTGCGGCAGCGCTATGGCATTCTACCGGCGGATCGGGCTTACTTTGCCATCCACGAACCAACTACCATGGAAGAAGCGGAGATGGCGAAAAAACGGCTGATCTTTGAAGAGTTCTTTATTTTCTCCGCTGGCCTTTCGCTGATGCGGGCCGCCCGGACACAGATTCAAGCCACTCCCTACCCAAATTGCAACCTGACAGCTTTTTATCACCAGCTCCCTTTCCGGCTCACGCCCGCACAAGCCAGGGCCATTGAGGAGATCCAAAAGGACCTGCAGCGTGGAACACCCATGAACCGGCTGGTCCAGGGTGATGTAGGCAGCGGCAAAACCATGGTGGCGGCAGCCGCCGCGTTCCTGTGTGTCCAAAACGGTCACCAGGCGGCCCTGATGGCGCCCACGGAAATCCTTGCTGAACAGCACTATAGTTCTCTGGGCAGGCTGTTTGCTCCTCTGGGCATCCGCACAGTGCTGCTCACCGGCGCATTGTCAGCAAAAGAAAAGCGGCTGGCCCGGGAAGCCATAGGGTCAGCTCAGGCAGACCTTATTATCGGTACCCATGCCTTGCTTTCGGATGCAACCAAATTTTCGGATCTGGGACTGGTGATTGCTGACGAGCAGCACCGTTTTGGCGTTGCCCAACGCTCACGGCTTTCAGAAAAAGGTAACCATCCCCACCTGCTGGTCATGTCCGCCACCCCTATCCCCCGAACTCTGGCACTGCTGATGTACGGCGACCTGGAGGTTTCCATCATCAACGAGCTGCCCCCCGGACGGGAGCCGGTGGATACCTTCCTGGTAGGAGAATCCATGCGCGCCCGGATCAACGCCTTTATCCGCAAGCAGGCAGCAGAGGGCCACCAGAGCTATGTGGTCTGCCCGGCAGTGGAGGAAAACGACGAAATGAACATCAAAGCTGCCGAGACCTGGGCCGAAACACTGCAAAAGACCGTGTTTCCAGATCTGCGGATCGCTCTCCTCCACGGACAGATGAAGGGCAGCGAAAAGGACGCGGTCATGGCCGCCTTCTCCCGGGGCGAAGCGGATGTACTGGTAGCTACCACTGTCATCGAGGTAGGTGTGGATGTACCCAACGCTACCTTGATGGTCATTGAGGATGCGGACCGGTTCGGCCTTTCCCAGCTGCATCAGCTCCGTGGCCGTGTGGGCCGGGGCAAGGCAAAAAGCTACTGCATCCTCACCTCCCATAATAAAAATGAGCAGACCCTGGCCCGGCTGAAAGCCCTGTGCAAAACCACAGACGGCTTCAAAATTGCGGAGGAGGATCTGGCCTTGCGGGGTCCCGGCGATTTCTTTGGTTCCCGGCAGTCAGGCCTGCCTGCCTTCCGGGTGGCAAGCCTGAGCTGCGATCTGGAAACTCTGAAACAGGCCCAAACCGCTTCCGCTGCCTGGATCGATGAACACGGCAGCGACGATACGCCCGAAGCAAAGGCCCTCCGTGACCGGATCTCCGACCTGTTCCAGCGGAACCAAGGCACATTAAATTGATCATCCGTTTCATATTTTTTTAACATTTCCCGTGGATATTGGCAGTTTTATCCTGTCTCCATGGGAAATGTTTTTGCGTTTTCGTAGAAAATAAAAAAATGGTTGTATCTTGCGTGAAAATGATGTAAAATACTATTTGTGATAAAATGCATATAACATGCCAACATATAAACGGAGGAACTCTTCATGGAAAAACCCATTGTATTAGTAATCATGGACGGCGTGGGTAAGGGTGACGGCGGCAGCGGTGACGCTGTCGTGGTCGCAAAGACTCCCACACTGGACCATCTGCTGGCTACCTGCCCCCATACTTACCTGAAAGCCCACGGCACCGCCGTCGGTCTGCCCAGCGACGAGGATATGGGCAACAGCGAGGTAGGCCATAACGCTCTGGGCTGCGGCCAGGTCTACTCCCAGGGTGCCAAGCTAGTAGGCGAGAGTATTGAAAACGGCTCTCTGTATGCATCCGAAACCTGGAAGGCGCTGGTTGCCAACGCGGAAGGTAGGGCCATGCACTTCATCGGCCTGCTGAGCGACGGCAATGTTCACAGTAACATTTCCCACCTGATCTCCCTGTTGAAGCAGGCAAAGGCAGAGGGTGTAAAAAAGGCCTACTGCCACATCCTGCTGGACGGCCGTGATGTGCCTGCCACCTCCGCTTTGGAATATGTGGGCCAGTTGGAGAATGTACTGAAAGAGCTGAATACCGAGGGCTGTGACTATGCCATCGCTTCCGGTGGCGGCCGTATGCAGGTGACCATGGACCGTTACGAGGCCAACTGGGGCATGGTGGAAAAGGGCTGGCGCACCCATGTGCAGGGCCAGGGCCGTATGTTCGCTTCCGCAACTGAGGCCATCGAGACCTACCGGGCTGAGACAGGCTGCATTGACCAGGATCTACCGGCTTTTGTAGTTGCCAGGAATGGCGAGCCGGTTGCCAAGATCGCCAACGGCGACAGCGTGATTCTCTTTAACTTCCGTGGCGACCGGGCCCAGGAGATCAGCCTGGCCTTTGACCGCAAGGATTTCGACAAGTTTGACCGGGGCGATTACACCGGTGTTATGTTTGCCGGTATGCTGCAGTATGACGCGGATCTGAATATTCCCGAGAATTACCTGCTGCAGCCCCCTGTTATCAAGAATACCCTGACTGAGGTTCTGTGTGGGGCCGGTATCCACGAGTACGCGGTATCCGAAACCCAGAAGTACGGTCATGTGACCTATTTCTGGAACGGCAACCGCTCCGGCAAGGTCTGTGAGGACCTGGAGGTTTACGAGGAGATCCCCTCCGATGTGATCCCCTTCGAGCAGGCCCCCGCCATGAAGTCCAGGGAGATCACCGAGAAGATGGTCGCTGCTATGGCTTCTCAGAAATTCCAGTTCCTGCGCTGCAACTTCCCCAACGGCGATATGGTTGGCCACACCGGCGTGATGGAAGCGGTCGTCTACGCCATGGAGTGCGTGGATAACGGGCTGAAGGCTATTATTGAGGCTGCCGACAAGTATGGCTACACCGTGCTGATCACCGCTGACCACGGCAACGCCGACCAGATGACCGAGACCAAGAAGGGTAAAACTTCCGTCCGTACCGCCCACTCTCTGAACCCCGTTCCCTTCATCATCTACGACAAGGACCATGTATGGACCGTAAAGGACGGCGCGTACGGCCTTGCCAATGTGGCCCCCACCGTGGTCAAGATGATGGGTCTGAGCGCTCCTTCCTGCTGGGAAGACAGCATGATTTAATCCCCCAATCTTTTTAGGAGGTACTGATTATGATCCAGCATAACAACGAAAATGGCACTGTAAATGTCAGCACCGGTGTTTATACCGATATCGCAGGCACTGTGGCTTCCAACTGCTTCGGTGTCAAGGGCATGGCCGCCCGCAGCGTCAAAGACGGTGTGTACCACCTGCTGCGTAAGGAATCCGTTTCCAAGGGCGTGAATGTAACACTGAACGAGGACAATACCGTTTCCATTGATCTGCACATCATTGTGGACAATGGCGTGAATCTGACCAGTGTGGGCGAGAGCATCATCTCCCGGGTCCGCTACGAGGTGGGCAAGTACACCGGCACCCAGGTACGGGATGTCAATGTGTATATCGATTCCATGATGATCGACTAACGGAGGTAGCAACCATTGAGACAGACAATTAACGGCGCGGATCTGCGCAGAATGATCATCAGCGCGGCCGCATCCATTGAAATCAACAAGCAGCCTCTGAACGATCTAAATGTATTCCCCGTTCCCGACGGCGATACCGGCACCAACATGTCCATGACCATCAACGCGGCTGCTGCCGACCTGCGGAAGGTGGAAGACCCCAGCCTGGAAAAGGCCGCTGCCACTGCCGCCTCCGCTATGCTGCGGGGCGCCCGGGGCAACTCCGGCGTTATCCTTTCCCTGCTGTTCCGGGGCTTGTCCAAGAAGCTCAAGGGCTGCACCGAGTGCGATGGCGTTCTGTGGGCTGAGGCCCTGACCGAGGGCGTGGATGCTGCCTATAAGGCAGTTATGAAGCCTGCCGAAGGCACTATCCTGACCGTTTCCCGCCTGGCCGCTGCCAAAGCAAGGGATGCCGCCCGGGAAAATAATTTCATCGAATTCGTCCAGGAAGCCGCCATCGGCGAAGCCAAGGTGGCCCTGGCTAACACCGTCAACCAGAATCCCGTGCTGAAGAAGGCCGGTGTTGTGGATGCCGGCGGCAAAGGCTGGCTGCTGGTACTGGAGGCAATGTTGTCCTCCCTGCAGGGCAACGATGTGGTTGTACCCGAGGGCTTTGACACTGCCGAGGCTAAGGAAGCTGCTGATTTTGACCAGTTTGATACAGAGGATATCACCTTTACCTACTGCACCGAATTTATCATCGACCGGGAAAACAACAACGATCCCGAGCAGCTCCGCTCATTCCTGGCTGAGCTGGGCGACAGCCTGGTGCTGGTGGACGATGACGAGATCATTAAGGTCCATGTGCATACCAATGATCCCGGCAAGGCCCTGAGTGAGGCAGTCAAGTACGGCGGTTTTGTCACTGTCAAGATCGAAAATATGCGCCTGCAGCATACCGAGAAGGTTATGAGCGAGCAGGAAATCGCGCCCAAGATCGCCGAGCCGGAAAAGGCGCTGGGTGTCGTTTCCGTCTGCGCCGGTGACGGTCTGGCGGATGTATTCATGAACCTGGGCGTTGACGGCATCATCTCCGGCGGCCAGACCATGAACCCCAGCACCCAGGATATCCTGGAAGCGGTCAACAAGGTCCCCGCAGAAACCGTGTTCGTGCTGCCCAACAACAAGAACATCATCATGGCTGCCCAGCAGGTCGCGGATCTGACCCCCAAGCATGTGGTAGTCATTCCCAGCAAGACCGTTCCCCAGGGCATCACCGCTATGCTCAGCTTTAACCCCGACGGTTCTGCAGAAGAAAACACCGAAGCGCTGACTGAGGCGCTGGATACTGTGGATACCATGCAGATCACCTACGCCGCCCGGAACTCCGACTTTGACGGCTATCTGATCCATGAGGGTGACTATCTGGCTATCGCCGGCAGCGGTCTGTTCGGCACCAGCCGGGATATCAAGGTCCTGCTGCGCTCCCTGGCTGAAAAGGTCCGTGATGACGATAAGGAATTTATCACCATCTACTACGGTGAGGATATCCAGGAAAAGCATGCCCAGAAGGCGGCTGACCTGTTTGCGGAAGTTTGCCCCAATGCGGATGTGAACCTGATCCGCGGCGGACAGCCTGTGTACTACTATCTGATCTCCGCTGAATAAGCATCTAAGGCCCACCAAACGGTGGGCCTCAGAGTGTCAAAAAAGCCGCCAACCGTCAAAAAGCGGGATAATGTAATTTTTCGGCAGAACCTCCCTCCAGCAGGTGGGTAGCAGCAATCCTCGATTCTTGACAAATAAGCGGTATAAAACACTTGCTACGCAAGGCTTTTTGACTTACTGCACAACTCGCACTCTACCGTACCATCTGTACGCCGACGAGTGCGAGTTGCTTGTCTTGACGGCTTTATTGACCTCTTCCAAGCTACCACAGCATCCACCTCTAACGGTAAGCGTCTGTCATAACCACGACAAATTCTGCGGGTATTTGCCCAAAGGCTTTCATATACTAACCTTCGTAAGGAAGGTGGAGTTATGAAAGAATTCCCTAAGGGCGGTCTATTGGGAAAGGTTCGCAATTACTGGCGTCAGATTCGGGCTCTGCGCATTCCCATTCACGCCGCCAACACCGGCTACTTTCTCATATTATCCCTATTCCCAGCCCTGGTGCTGATATTGAGCATCCTGCGCTATACCGCTCTGGATGTCCATAATCTTCTTGGCTTTTTAGAGGGGCTGATCCCCGCCGCCTTACTTCCCGAGGCAGAGCTGCTGATCGTCAATACCTACGAAAACACCACCAAGACTGTGGTGGGCATTTCTGCGGTAACGGCCCTTTGGTCTGCCAGCCGGGGTATTTACGGCCTGCTGACCGGGCTGAACGCCATCTATCAGGTGCCGGAAAACCGTGGTTATTTCCAGGTGCGGCTGATCAGCATGGCCTATACCTTTTTGTTTCTGCTGGTACTGCTGCTGACACTGGTGCTGCATGTGTTCGGTACGGGGCTTTTGAAATTTCTGTCAGAGTCCTCCCTTCCCTTTTTTCGCTTTTTGACCGGGGTCATAGACCTGCGGTTTTTTCTGCTGGTCTTTTTACAGACAGCTCTGTTTACCGCCATGTTCATGGCGCTGCCCAACCGCAAAAATTCTCTGGGGGACAGCCTGCCCGGCGCTTTCTTTGCGTCCATCGGCTGGCTGATCTTTTCCCACCTGTTTTCGCTGTATGTGGAGCAGTTTCCCACCTACGGCAACATCTACGGCTCCGTGTATGCGGTGGCCCTGAGTATGCTGTGGCTGTATTTTTGCATCAGTATCGTGTTTTACGGCGGCGTTCTGAACCGCCTGCTGATGGAAGATTGATGTATTTTGCAAAATCCAATGTTTTTCGTAAATAACACAAAAAGTTTACCGTATATTCATAAATATTTCCTATGATGAGAAAAAACAGAAGGAGGGATCGCTGTGTTCGGGTATGTGACCGCCAACATGAAGGAGCTGACCAGAGAGCAGCAGCTTCGCTACAATGTTGTCTACTGCGGCATCTGCCGTAAGATCCGCAGCAGCGCATCCCAAACCGCCCGGCTGGGATTGAGCTATGATATGGCCTTTCTGGCTCTGCTTCACATGAGCCTGTACGAGCCGGAGGAGACCCTGTCAAACCGCGCCTGTATGCTTCACCCCTTCCAAAAGCGCGCCTGGGTGGACAACGAATACATCCGTTACGCCGCGGACATGAATGTGGCACTGGCCTACTACAACGCCCAGGATGATGCCCAGGACGACGGCAGCCTTTTGGCAAAGGGCATGATGTCCGTCTTTGGCAAGAACCTTGGAGATATCCGGGAACAGTATCCCCGGCAATGCGGGGCTATGGAGCGCTGCATCCGGGAGCTGCACCGCTTGGAAAAAGAAGGCTGCCCAAATCCCGATGAACCGGCCTCCTGCTTCGGCGCGCTGATGGCAGAGCTGCTTGTGTACCGGGAGGATCTCTGGGCGGATACCCTGCGGCAAATGGGCATGGCCCTGGGCCGTTTTATTTACCTGATGGACGCGGCGGCAGATTACCGCCGGGATGAAAAGAAGCACAAATACAATCCGTTCCTCGCCATGGGGACCGGCGAACAGCTTGACCAGTGGGAGCAATACCTGGTGCTGGAAATGGCCCGGTGTACGGAACTGTTTGAGATGCTGCCCCTGGTACAGGACAAGCCGCTGCTGGACTGTATCCTCTACAGCGGCGTTTGGATGGACTTTGAAAGATTGCGGGGGAAGAAAAAACATGATCGACGATCCCTATAAGGTACTGGGCGTCAGCCGGGACGCATCGGATGATGAGATCAAGCGGGCCTACCGGCAGCTTGCGAAAAAATATCACCCGGACCGCAATCCCGGGAATGCGGAGGCAGCCCGGAAGATGCAGGAGGTCAATGCCGCCTACGAACAGATCAAAAATCCGGAAAAGGCTTATCAGCGCACCCAGTCCCAGGGCAGCTACGGCAGTTATGGCTACGGTCCCTTTGGCGGTGCCTGGCAGCAGGAGCGGCAGCAATCCGGCGATTCCTATCAGTATTCCGCCTACCAGTACATCCGCTTTGGCCGCTACCAGGAAGCGCTGAATACCCTGAATCACTCCGCCGATCGCAATGCCCGGTGGTATTACCTCAGCGCCCTGGCCAATCACGGGGTGGGCAACCGGGTCACCGCCTTAGAGCATATCAAGCGGGCGGTATCTATGGAGCCGGATAACTATGAATATCTGGCCGCTCTGGAGCGGATGGAACACGGCGGCACTGCCTACCGGCAGCAGGCCGGCAATTACCGCACCTGGGGCATGGGCGCATCTCCCTGCGCGTCGCTGTGCCTTTGCTACTTCTTACAGCTTTTCTGCTGTAACGGGCGGTTCTTCTGCTGTTGACTTTCTATCTTGTCCGTGGTATAATCCCCTCGACAATTTGATAACCCTATGCGTGGCCTCTTTGGCGATGAACCTCTGAGGCTTAACAAGATAATCGGGTGTGAATCCCGAACGGTACCGCCGCTGTATGTACAGGGCATGCTTCTTTTGGCGAAAGCCAGTCACTGGGAATCCGGGAAGGCAGAAGCATGCGGAGGACGCAGCCCTCAACTGTATGAGTCAGAAGACCTACACATAGGATTCTCCCTTTGCCTGCGTGTTTATGGGTAAAGTGCTTTGTCGCAGAAAAACGGCTGCGGCGCCTGCTATGGGCGTCGCAGCTATCTTGTTTTTTAGGAGGAAACAATATGAAAAACAAAAAGCTCGTTCTTGCCATCGTTGCCCTGGTCGCTGTTATCGGCGTCTTTGCAGGGGTATATTTTGCCACCCGCACCGAAGCCAGCCAGGGTTCCAAGGCCATTACCGTGACCGTCGTCCACGCAGACGGTACTGCCAAAGAATTCGCATACCGCACCGATGCGGAAATGCTGGGCGCATATCTGGAGGAGCAGGGTCTGATCGGATCCGAAGGCGCTGATACGGGTATGTTCCATACCGTCGACGGTGAGAAAGCAGACTGGAATGTGAACCAAAGCTACTGGGCCTTCTATTTGGGCGAGGAGTACGCCATGACCGGCATTTACGATACGCCCATCACTGACGGTGCCGTCTACAAGCTGGTGTATACCCTTGGATAAACTGAAACCGACTTTGCGGGATATTGCCCTTTTCGGTATCCTGGGGGCACTGACCTTTGGCGCAAAGGTCGCCATGAGCTTTTTACCCAATATCGAGCCGGTATCCCTCTTTGTAATGCTGTACGCGGTGGTATTTGGCAGAAAAGCCCTGTATCCCATCTACCTGTATGTGCTGCTGGAGATCCTGTTTTACGGCATTCAGCTATGGAATATCAACTACCTCTATATCTGGACAGTTCTGGCGCTGGGGGCTTGGCTGCTGCGCAGATCGGAAAGTCCTCTGGCCTGGGCGCTGCTGAGCGGTGTGTTTGGACTGTTCTTTGGTGCCCTCTGCGCCCCGGTGTATCTGTTCTCCGGCGGCCTGGGTTTTGCTGTAAGCTGGTGGATATCCGGAATCCCCTTTGATCTGCTCCACTGCGCTGGCAATTTCGTAATGGCGCTGCTGCTGTTTATCCCCCTGCGCCGCCTTTTGGAGAAGCTGTACCACAAGTAAATCCATACCTGCCCAAAGAAGCTGCGTCTTTGGGCAGGTATTTTCTTTATCCTCAGCAGAATAATCTTGGATATACCGGGACAGAATCAATCTATAGGACCTACCAATGTACCCGGCTTATCACGAAACGCGGAAAGAACTTCTATTGTAATGCCATACTTTTGGGCCAGCTCCACGCATCTGTCATGGAGCACCTGTGCGCCGCCCACAGCCAACTTCAGCATTTCCTCATAGGAGATCCTGTCGTACCGGACTGCGTCCGGATACTGCCGGGGATCCCGGTCATAGACCCCATCTACATCCGTAAATATCTGACACAGGTCAGCGTTTAAAAAGGCTGCCAGCGCCACGGCTGTGGTATCAGAACCGCCACGGCCCAGTGTTGTAATATCCCCCGCGCCGTTGATTCCTTGAAAACCGGCTACCACCACAATTCTTCCCTTTTCCAGCTCCCGCTGAATGCGCCGGTCACCCAGTCCTTGAATCCTGGCGTTTCCGTAAAGTGCATCTGTCCAGATACCGGCCTGCCACCCGGTCAGGCTGACGGCAGGATGCCCCAGAAACTCTATGGCCATGGCCATCAACCCGGCAGACAGTTGTTCTCCTGCCGCCATATAGGCATCCATCTCCCGCCGGGAACCATTGGGATTGACCCGGCAGGCGGATTCGATCAGTTCATCTGTCGTATGGCCCTGGGCCGATACGACCATGATGACCTGATGCCCCTGCTTTGCCAACCCGATGGCCCGTGATGCGGCCTTCATAATTTTATTTTCATCCGCAACGGAGGTTCCTCCGTACTTTTGCACGATCAGCATACCGATCCCCCCAGCGCATTCTATGACAGCCGGCGGCAGTGTGTGCTGAAAGAGGGCGAAAAAAGTGCCGCGGAAATATCCGCGGCACATATCAGATCTTTTATCCCGCAAGAACTTCTGCCTTGATCACACCGTTGCTCTGGGAAAGGCAGCGCAGCAGTTCATCGGGGGTTCCCTGCATACCGGAGGTTTCTGCGGTAATGGTCACCAGCGCGCAGCCACCGGAAGGGATGGTCTGGTTAATGGTCAGAATATTGGCAGACTGATCCGCAAAGGTTTTCAGAATTCCGGACAGCACACCGGGCTCATCGTGAAGCTTGAGCTGGTAGGTAAGGATCCGTCCGATCATCATATTGTGAAAAGGCATCACCGTATCCCGGTACTTATAGAAGGCGCTGCGGCTGATACCGGTAATGCGGGCAGCATCGTTGACAGTGGCCACCTCACCGGTAGACAGCAGCCGTTTTGCCTCGGCCACCTTCAGAAATACCTCCGGCAAAGCGGAAGCCTCTACGATGTAATACTTAGGTTTACTCGCCATAGTAACCTCCCAAAGCAGACGATCGTTCGTCAGTATTATATATCCACCTATATTTTACCACGATTTCCACAAATTGCAACCCCAGAAAGGAGGAAAATATGCTAAGTCTTAACAAAAAAAGCATCCTGTTTTTATTTGTTGGATTTTTGCTTGTATGGTTGGGTATCAAATTTCTGCTGCCCATCACCTTGCCTTTCCTCCTTGGAACTCTTTTAGCTGTTGGGGCCGAACCCATGGTAAAACGGCTGGCAAACAAAATGCCCCGCCCCGCGGCAGCGGCCATCGGCGTATCCGCAACGCTGATTTTGCTGGTCTGCATTCTCATTTTGCTTACGGCGGCCCTTGTGCGGGAAATCAGCCTGCTGGCAAACGCGCTGCCGGATCTAAGCCAGGCTGCCGAGGGAGGGATGCATGCTCTGGAGGGCTTTCTTCTGCGCCTGTCTGACAGGATGCCAACCGGCATCCGTCCCCTGGCATCCCAGACCGTCACCGGTTTTTTCAGTAACGGCAGCGCCATTGTGCAGCAGCTTTTGCAGCGGCTTCCCTCCCTGGCTTCCTCTTTACTGGGATGGATCCCCGGCAGCGCCATCGCCCTGGGCACAGGAATTCTTTCCGGCTTCATGGTCTCGGCCCGTTTACCGAAGATTAAAAACTGGCTGGGCAGACTGCGGTCCACCCCATCGGTAAAGCGGTATCTGCCTGTAATGAAGCAGGTTCGTACAGCGTTGGCAGGATGGCTGAAAGCCCAGTTAAAGCTGATGGTCCTCAGCTTTCTGATCGTGGGAGCGGGACTGCTGCTTCTTCGTGTCCCCTACGCACCCATTTGGGCATTTCTCATCGCGCTGGTGGATGCCATACCGGTTTTGGGTACCGGTACTGTTCTGCTCCCATGGGGGTTGGTCTGTCTGCTGCAGGGCCAATCTGTAAAGGCCATTGGTCTTGTGGCAATTTATATCGTTGCCATGCTGTCACGAAGTATTCTGGAACCCCGTCTTGTTGGCAAGCAGTTAGGCCTGGATCCGCTCCTTACGCTCATCACCCTGTATATCGGCTTTCAGCTCTGGGGCATTGGAGGTATGCTCCTTTCGCCCATGGTCTGTGTGGTCCTTTCGGAACTGGCCCACGCAAGGGCATAGGGTACAACAAATTTATGGGTTTTACGGATTTGCAAGTACAGCATAGTATAGGTCATGTTACTTTCTTGTCTCCGAACAAGAAAGTAACCAAAGAAGTCGGCACAGGGGAGGGACTGAGTTCGTTGCTCCCGCACTCAAAGCCGTCCCTCCCCTATGAACCCCTCCCGCGCGCACCGAATGATGGTGCTGCAGAAAGAATCGGCTTAGGAATCGAATTCCTAAAAGCACCATCTTATTGGCGGCGGGGGATTCTCAAGGGGGGCGTCTTTGCTCTCGCATTTGCAGAGGTATGCCTGCCAGTGGCAGGCATTAGATAGCAAGATTCGCTGCGCTCTGCAACACCCTTAAACCGGCTTCTTTCCTCCCTTTCTTGCCGAAACAAGAAAGTAATACGACCTATACTTTGCCGCACTTACAAATTTGCAACAACCTATACTCGCTTGCACAAAAAGCCGCTGTGGAGTGTATCACAGTGGCTTTTTCAAACTTTTTGCCGGTCAGCTATTGTACTTCCGGGAGGTTTTTGTTATAATATTGAGAAAAGTTATAAAATGGATGTGTATTGCTTTGAAGTACGGAATCTGGAATGTATCACAGCCCGGAGCGGAAGCGGTCAATGCCCTGTCCAGCAGCGGCTACAAACCGCTGACCGCAATGATCCTGGCCGCAAGGGGAATTCACAATGAAAAAACCGCCAAGGAGTATCTTTCCTGTGACGCGCCTTTAGCGGATCCTTTCCTGATGAAAGATATGGATCTGGCGGTGGGCCGTGTGGCCCTTGCGATCGAAAATGACGAGACCGTTGCCGTTTTTGGCGACTATGATGTGGATGGCATCACTGCCACCTGCCTGCTGACAGACTTTCTCCGCGGCTGCGGTGCCCGGTGTATCTCCTACATCCCCGGCCGCCTGGAGGAGGGCTACGGTCTGAATCCTATGGCCATCCAGCAGCTCCATGGGGAGGGTGTCAGCCTGATCATTACAGTAGACTGCGGCATCACTGCGGTAGCCGAAGCACAGCTATGCAAAGAGCTGGGCATTGACCTGGTCATTACTGACCATCACGAATGCAAAGACCAGCTACCCCAGGCCATTGCCGTGGTAGACCCCCACCGGCCCGATGACGGCTATCCCCACAAAAATCTTTCCGGCGTAGGCGTTGCCTTCAAGCTGGCAGCCGCCCTCAGCGGCAGCCAAGAGGATGTTCTTTCTGCCTATGCTGATATGGTCTGCCTTGGCACTGTAGCGGATGTGATGCTGCTGCAGGGTGAAAACCGTGTATTTGTCCAGCGGGGACTGGAATCCCTGCAGCATGACCCCCGGCTGGGTCTTGCTGCACTGATGGCAGAATGCGGCTGCGAATGCGCCACCCTCAACGCCTCCACCATCGGCTTCATGCTGGCTCCCCGGATCAATGCCGCCGGCCGCATGGGTAAGATCGATCTGGCAGTCAACCTGCTTTTGACCGACGACCCGGTTGAGGCAGCGGAGCTTGCCAAGGCATTATGTGAACTAAACCGCCAGCGGCAGGGTGTGGAGTCTGAGATCTATGACCAGGCCATCTCTATGCTGCCTGAAGGCACTGCCCCCGAGGCCATTGTTCTGGCGGATAACCGCTGGCACCAAGGTGTTGTGGGCATCGTTGCCAGCCGCATTGCGGAAGAATACTGCTGCCCCACCTTTTTGATCTGTCTGGACGGTGACCACGGCAAGGCCAGTTCCCGCAGCTACGGCGGTTTTAACCTGTTCGCCTCTCTGACTGCCCTTTCCCCGCTGCTGGAAAGCTACGGCGGCCATGAGCTTGCTGCCGGCTTCACCATCTCCCGGCAGAACATTGATGCCTTCCGGGAAGCGGTCTGCGGCCTTGCGGCCCAATACTATTGCGGCGACACACCCCGGACCTCCCTGGATATTGACTGTTCCATCCCGCCGGAGATGCTGACGATTCCCAATATCGAAGCACTGGATGCTCTGGAGCCCTGCGGGAACGGCTGCCCCAAGCCGGTTCTGATGATGGAAAACCTGACCGTCGAACGGCTGCAGAGCGTCGGCAACGGCAGGCACCTGCGGCTGCGGCTGCGCCGGGGCCGGTACGCCATCAACGCCATTTATTTTTCCGCCACCGCCCAAACCGCTGCCATCGCCCAAGGCGATCTGGTGGATGTGGCCTTTATGCCCCAGATCAATGAATTTCGGGAGGAACGGACGGTACAGATGAACATTCTGGATATCCGTCCGGCCTGTCAGGCTGTCTGCAGTCCGGACTTGGGCGGTTATCAGTTGCTGCATACAGGCTGTCTGCAGCCGGAAGCCGCCCAGAAGCTGCTTCCTGACCGGGCGACCCTGGCCATGGTCTGGCGGTATCTGGCATCCATTCCCGATGCTTCTGTTGAAGAATCCCCCATGTGCCTGTGCCGCAAGATCGTGCGTTGGTCCGGAAGTCCCTTGAGTCTGGGCCGTATGATGGTCTGTTTGGACATTTTTTCTGATGTAGAGCTGATCCGGCTTAACCGTCTCCACAAATACATATCCATCCGTCTGATCCACAGCACCGGCAAGGCCGATCTGAACCGGAGTCAGACCATGCAGCGCCTGCTGCAAATGAAAGAGAGTTGAAAACCGTGGAATCCTTCTCTGAACACTATGAATCCATGCGTGCCACCATTCTGAAATACATGCCCGGCACCGATATGGAACTGATCGACCGGGCTGTGGAATACGCCCGGGAAAAGCATAAAGACCAAAAGCGTAAGGACGGCTCCCCCTATATCATTCACCCCCTGGCCGTAGCGGAGATCGTGGCGGAAATGGGACTGGACATGGACGCTGTCCTGGGCGCGCTGCTCCATGACTGTATTGAGGATACCGATGCCTCCCACGACGAGATCGCCAAGCTGTTCGGCAATACCACTGCGGAGCTGGTAGAGGGCGTTACCAAGCTGACCCGTGCCAATTTTTCCAGCACGGAGCAGGCTCAAATGGAAAACCTGCGCAAAATGTTCATGGCCATGTCCAAGGACATCCGTGTAGTGCTGATCAAAATTGCTGACCGGCTGCACAACATGCGCACTATGCAGTACCAAAGCCCCGCAAAGCAGATCATCAAATGTCAGGAAACCATGGATGTTTACGCACCTCTGGCCCACCGTCTTGGTATGCAGAAAATGAAATGGGAGCTGGAGGATATCTCCCTGCGGTACCTGGATCCCCAGTCCTATGAGCAGATCATGTCCTACCTCAGCGCCCACCGGGAACAGGACGAAGCCTTCATGCGCACCATCCAGGGACGCATCACCGACCGGTTGTCCTCCATGGGTATCCATAACAAGGCATATGGCCGTATCAAACATGTTTATTCCATCTACCGCAAGATGAATACCCAGGGCAAGACCATCGACGAATTGTACGATATCTATGCTTTCCGGGTCATCGTGGACTCCATTCCCGACTGCTACAATGTGCTGGGCCATATCCATGACCTGTTCAATCTGGTGCCTGGCCGGTTTAAGGACTACATCTCTACCCCCAAACCCAACATGTACCAAAGCCTGCATACCACGGTCATCGGCACCCAGGGTATCCCCTTTGAGGTACAGATCCGCACCTGGGAAATGCATCAGACCGCCGAGTACGGCATTGCGGCCCACTGGAAGTATAAGCAGGGTGTGGGCAGCGGCAACGAAAAGGACTTTGAGTGGGTCCGCCGGCTTTTGGAAAGCCAGCAGGACCCCGATGCAGAAGATTATGTAAACTCCCTCAAGATCGATATGTTCGACGATGAGGTTTTTGTCTTTACCCCCAAGGGCAAGATCGTATCCCTGCCCGCCGGTTCTACGCCCATTGATTTTGCCTATGCCATTCACTCCGGTGTCGGTAATTCCATGGTAGGCGCCAAGGTCAACAACCGGATCGTGGGCATCGACACCGCTCTGGAAAACGGCGATATTGTGGAGATCATCACCTCCAAAGCCGCCAAAGGTCCCAGCCGTGACTGGCTGAACATCTGCAAGAGTAATCAGGCCCGAACCAAGATCAAGCAGTGGTTTAAAAAGGAAAAGCGGGAAGAAAATGTGGCCCACGGCCGCTCCTCCTTCGAGGGTGAAATGCGCCGGATGGGTCTGCCCCTTTCCATCACCATCGACCCGGAGGTTGGTCCCCAACTTTTGAAGAAACTGGCTTTCGACAACTGGGAAGATATGTATGCTGCTATTGGCTACGGCGGCCTCACCGCCGTCAAGGCCGTAGGCCGCATCCGTGACGATATTAACAAAGCACTGAAAACACAGGCCAGCGAGAAGCAGCAGCTAAATCCTCTGCGCATCGATACAACGCCTCACAAGCAGAACCGCCACGCGGTAAACGGCGTGATTGTGGAGGATATCGATTCGTGCATGATCAAGTTTGCCAAGTGCTGTACTCCCGTCCCCGGTGATGCCATTGTAGGCTTTATCACCAAGGGTTTTGGCGTCTCCGTCCACCGCTGCGACTGTCCCAACGCTGCCCACCGGGATGAACCGATCCAGGCAGCCCGCTGGGTACGGGTTCACTGGGCCAGCCAGGAGGGCCAGCCCTTTGAGACAACCCTGGAGCTGGACTGTGTCACCCGTGACGGTCTGCTGCTTGATCTGGCACAGACTATGACCACCGCCCGGGTTCGTGTGAAGGAGCTGTACGGCAAGGATATGCCCGGCGGCAAGAGTACCTTCACCGTCCGCTTCGAAGTCAAGGATGTGGGCGAGCTGGAATTCGTCCGCAGCAAGCTGCTGAACATCCGGGATGTGATCGGCACACGCCGCGGCCAAAATTGAAAATTCAAAATTATCGTGTCGGCTTCGCCGACGATTGAAAATATGTGCGCAGCACATACTATAATTTTGCATTTTACATTTTGCATTTTGCATTATCTCAAGGAGATATACTATGCGTGCTGTACTGACAAGAGTCTCTTCCGCCTCCGTTGCTATTGACGGAGAAGTGGTTGGCAAGATCGGCAAGGGCTTTCTCATCCTGCTGGGTGTTGGCCCGGAGGACAACGAAGAGCACTGTAAATACCTGGCCCAGAAGGCTTTGGGGCTGCGGGTATTCGAGGACGAAAACGGGAAAATGAATCTGGGCCTGGAACAGGTAGGGGGCGAAGTTCTGGTGGTCAGCCAGTTCACCCTTTACGGCAACTGCCGGAAAGGCCGCCGTCCCAGCTTCACAGAGGCTGCCCCTCCCGAACTGGGCAACCGCCTGTATGAGCAGTTTCTGACCGAGTGCGAGAATTTGGGCTTCCCGCCCCAGCACGGACAGTTCGGTGCCGACATGCAGGTAGCATCCGTCAACGACGGCCCGGTTACCCTGATCTTGGACACCCAGCAGCTCATGGACGAACCCAGGAGAAAGTAAAGAAAAGCCTCCCCTTGAGGGGAGGTGCCCCAAAGGGGCGGAGGGGTGTATATGCCAGACAAAATACCACGAAATTCCAAGCTGCTCCCCAATGCCCGGTCCCTCCGCCGTGATATGACAAAAGAGGAACGGCATCTGTGGTATGACTGTCTGCAGTTCTGCAAGCCCCGCTTTCGGCGGCAGGAGATTATTGGCAATTACATTGCAGACTTTTTCTGCCATAAGGCTCAGCTGATAATCGAATTAGACGGTTCTCAGCATTATGACCCAATACGCATCCAGTATGACGACCAGCGAACCGCTTATTTCCATTCCCTCGGTTTTACGGTGATGCGCTTCAGCAATGCTGACATTCATAACAATTTTTCGGGTGTATGCCAAAGCATTTGGAACTCTCTCCAATCTTGCGGACAACGCCCCTCAGTCAGCTTTGCTGACAGCTCCCCTCAAGGGGAGCCTTAGGAGTACGGTATGATAAACATTGATATTCTACCTTTGGGGTCTTACCAGACCAACTGCTATATTGTCTGGCAAGAAGGCAGTGCAGGCTGCGCGGTGATTGACCCCGGCTATGAACCCCAGACCATTTTGGATCACCTGAACAAGCGTGGTCTGACACTGGACGCCATATTGCTGACCCACGGCCATTTTGACCATGTGGGCGCTGTGGAAGCGCTGGTGAAAGCCACCGGCTGCAAGCTCTGGATGAACCAAAGTGACTACACCCAATTTAGAACCGCCGAAAACGACCTCTTTTTTCCCATCCATGACTGTGATTTTACTGAGGTATGGTTCTGTGAGGACGGTGAGCGTATCCAAGCCGGTGAGCTGAACTTCTTGGTTCTGGAAACTCCCGGCCATACCTGGGGCAGCGTGTGCTACCTCTGCCAGGATGCCATGTTCTGCGGCGACACTCTGTTCGCGGGCTCCTGCGGCCGCACAGATCTTCCCGGCGGTGACCGGGACAGGCTGGTCAGCTCCCTGGAGCGGCTTTCCGAAATGGACACGGATTACCGGGTCTTTCCCGGACATGGGGGCAGTACCACCCTGAAACGGGAACAGCAGACCAATCCCTATATGAGAGGCTATCTATGAAACTGGTTTTAAAAGGGCATGACGACCTCTACGCAGTGGAACAGCTTCAGCTTGCGCTGTTTCCCCCGGAAAGCCGGGAGGATGACCTGGCGGTCAGCGGCCTGCACCGGGGAAAAACCTGGATCAGCGCCGTAACGGTCATTACCCGCAGCGGCAAGACTACCCGGGCAGTGCGCCGTTTTAAGGCCAGCGAAGAAACTGTGCGCGTCCGCCGCCGGGCGCTGCAGCAGAGCTATTACCTTGCCGCTGCTCCCCATCTGGACAAAGCCCCCGCCTGGGGCGCGCTTTCCGGTGTCCGTCCCACCAAGATCTCCACAAAGCATCTGTTGGAGGGCGGCACTGCCGCCTCTGCCGACAAGCTTTTCCGGGATGTATATTTTGTCACTGAGGACCGCAGGCATCTGGCGCTGGATTGCAGCGCTTCCACCGTAAAGGCAGCCAGTCTCTTAGAAGATACAGACATTTCCTTATACATCGGCATTCCCTTCTGCCCCACCCGGTGCAGCTATTGCAGCTTCGTCAGCCGCACTGTGGGCAGGCATACCCAGCTGCTGGAGCCATATCTGGACGCACTGTACAAAGAAATGGCTGTCACCGGCAAGCTCCTGGAAAATTCCGGGCGCAAGGTGCGTACCATTTACATAGGCGGCGGTACACCCACCACCTTATCGTCCCGGCAGATGGCCCAGCTTTTGGATAAAATAAAAGACAGCTTTGACCTGTCCCGCTGTATTGAACTTACCGTGGAAGGTGGCCGTCCCGATACCCTGGACGCAGAAAAGCTGCGCATCATCCGTGCCCATGGCGCTGACCGTATGAGCATCAACCCTCAGACCATGGTAGACAGCGTTTTGAAGGCCTGCGGCAGACCCCATACCGCTGACGATGTGCTTCGGGCCTACCGGCAGGCAGAGGACGCAGGCTTCCATGCCATCAACATGGACCTGATCGCGGGCCTGCCCACCGATAATTTTGACGGTTTCCGCCATTCTCTGGATACTGTAGCAGAGCTGAACCCTGCCAACATCACCGTTCATACCCTGGCGCTGAAGAAAGGCGCGGACCTGTTTGAAAAGCGTACCGGCCTTTCTGACGCAGAGGCAGTCACAAACATGGTAGACTACGCGAATGCCGCCCTCCGTTCTCTGGGTTATCAGCCCTATTATCTCTACCGGCAGAAATATATGGCGGGCAATCTGGAAAATGTGGGCTATGCCCTGCCCGGGCATGCCTGCCTCTATAACATCGATATGATGGAAGAAACCGCCAATGTGCTGGCGGTGGGCGCCGGGGCCATCAGCAAGCGGGTGCAGCCCAGCATCGGCCGGATCGAGCGGGCCCCCAATGTCAGCGAAATCAGCCATTATATCACCCG
>JAZKYA010000015.1:0-16691 GCA_045611945.1 Faecousia sp.
CCCATCCTGTCTGAGGATGATTTTCTGGATATGATCCAGTAATTACAAATAGGACATGCATGCCGCCTTTTGAAAAACTAAAGGGCATCCAGGGACTCGGATGCTGAAAACACGCCCATAGGTGTTAGCCTATGGGCGTTCAGAGTGTCAAAAAAGCCGCCAATCGTCAAAAAGCGAAATAATCCAAATGTCTTTGAGGAAAGCCTTCCCCCTGGGGCCGCGTTGGCCCGCGCCGCCGGTGGCGGATAAAGCGGGGCATAAGCGTGTGCCGCGGTCAAAATTTTGTGAGCGGACAGCGAACAGAAAATTTTGGACACCGCAAACGGGGAAGGTGGCAAAAATCTCTGATTTTTGACGGATGAGGGGTGAAAAGGCTTGCTGCGCAAGGCTTTTTGACTTACTGCACAACTCGCTCTCTACCGTACCACCTGTACGCCGACGAGAGCGAGTTGTTTGTCTTTGCGGCTCCTTTGACCTCTGTCAGTCTGTCAAAAAACAAGTTTTTTGACAGACTGAAAATCCCCTCTGCCACAGGCAGGGGGGATTCTATTTTACTTGTTCAGGCTCTTTCTGGTCTTGCGCATGGCGATGATCCGGTTCATTTCGTTGTAGACGATCATATAGCCCTCGTCTACGCCCATACCGGGCTTTGCCAAAATCTGCACAGGCTGGGTAGCCATCGCGCAGTGGACGCAGACCTGCGCGGAGCGGTCTGTCTCGTTGCAGGTGCCACCCTGGTAGGCGCCCATGCCCTTTTCCTTGCAGTACAGTACCGCTTCGATGGTGTTGTTGATGCCGCCCAGGTCGGGAGTCTTGATCTGCACCATGTGACCTGCCTTGTTATCGGCAAAGAGCTTGATATCCTCCAGGGTGTTGCACCACTCGTCGGCGACCAGCTCTACATCACAGCCCCGGGCGTCCAGCTCTGCGGTGAGACCTGCCAGAGCCTTCATCTGGGTGGGAACATCCACATCGCAGTCCATAGGACCTTCAATGCGCAGCTTGAAGGGCTTGGCAATGCGGCCCAGCTCCTCAATATAGTCGGCCATGGCCCTGTAATTGGTGTTGCCGAAAGCAGCGCCAATGGTACCGTAGACATCGATATGGAACACAGGCAGGTAGCTTTCGTCAGTGCGGTTGGCCAGGATGCGGTCCCGGAGCCATGCCACATACTCAGCCAGCTTTTCGCCGTTACGGCCCAGCTTTTCTTCCACATTGTTGATCAGCGCGTGGGGCAGCACCTGTGCGCCCTTAATGATCATCTTATCGGAGTTGTTGTAGCGGTCATCACCGGACTGGGTGAAGATGTCGATGGGAGTTTCGGATACGGTGCAGCCGTATTCATCGGCAACGACCTCGCACATCAGACGGCCGGTGGCCTTGGCAACGGCATCCAGGATGGCCTGGGACATACCGTAGCGGATGGCGGTGTGCAGACGCTTGCCCTCTACCTGAATGGCTTCCATCATGGCGCACAGGCCACGGAAATCGTCGGCTTCCTTGCCTACCAAATGGGGCTTGATGTACTTGTCAATGACGGGAATGAAGTCGCTGGCCAGGAACAGGGGGTCACGGCCGCCTGCGCCGGAATACTGAACGGCAGCGCAGTCGCCGAAAGCGATCTGGCCGTCCTCCAGCACCAGCATCACGGAGATGGATTCGCCGGCCTGGCGGATGGAGCGGAAGCCCTCGGTTACGGGAGCGCCGACATAGAAGATGCCGTCGTGGCCTGCGCCGGCCTTGATGGCCCGCTGGTCGTCAAAATAGAAGCCGGTACGGCCGGGGGAACAAATAACATCTACGATCTTCATAGTGGTTCTCTCCTTTATCAATACTTGGGGCGGCCCACCAGGCGGCCCTTGCCAATGGCGTAAACATCGTCAATGACCATCTGGAAGGATGCCTTCCGCTTTTCGGCTACAGCACGCTCGTTGATCTTGGAAGCGTGAAAATCCTTAAGCTCCTGATCAAAGGGCAGGTGGCCGGGGTTCAGGATACGCACAGCGCCCTCGTTGTCACGGCAGGGCAGCATCAGACCGGCATTGGCACGGCAGGGAGCGAAGGGAACATCCAGAACGCCCGCCTCCACACCGCGGCAAACGCCCACGGCGATATCACCGTTGCCCAGCTCGAAGCACTTATCCACGATGGCCCGGGTCTCCCGGCGAATGATCTCCTTTTCGTCCTCCAGGCGCACATCCGTAAAGGACTGGTCGGCCAGCATGTTGACCACCTGCTTGGTGCAGCGCAGACCCTGGGCGTTGGCTTCCATGGTGGGGATGCCCACAGCCTCGTGGGGGGTCTTGACGATGACCTTTGTGGCCTTGCTCAGAGCGGCGATCAGACTGCCGGAGGAGATAACGCCAAAAGCCTTTGCTTCGTCAGCAGGGAAGCCGCCCATCCACTGATGCAGCACGGTGGTGACCACCACATCGTTGTAGCCATACTTGTGCAGGTACTCGTCGGTCAGCTCTTCCAGGGTACGGATGGCGGCAATGTCCTGCACCAGGTTGCCGCACTGGCCATAGCCAACGGTAATGTTCTTTACGCCCTGCTCAGCAGCCAGCAGCGCCTCGATAATGGCGGCGGCGTGGGAAATACAGGGGGGAACCAGCGTGCCGGTCAGAGGGCCGTAGGGCTCCCGGTTGATGGTAACGCCCATTTCCTCATACAGGCCCACAAGCCGGTCCACATACTGCCAGTCCCGGATGGTACGCTCCATGGGAATGTTCTTGCAGTAGGGCAGGTTGTAGGAAATACCGCCGCCTTCGTAACTGGTAAAGCCGCCGGCCAGGGCAACTTCAGCCAGCAATCTGGCGTCGGGAGTGCCGTGACGGACCTGCACAGGGGTGTTGACGCTCTCTACCACCCGGCGGCAGCCGGCAACACCGTGGTTGACGGCAGGGAAGCCATTGAGCATGGCGCGGCCCAGGCGGATGGACTCACTGATGCCGTTCTCTGCTTCGGCATAGCGGTTTTGGCGGGTATAGCTGTCGATGGTAGTAGGCAGCAGGTCGGCTTCGCCGTTGTCCTGCAGATACTGCATCAGCTTGATATGTTCTTCAATGACCGGCACACCGGCACGGGGCTGCACCAGGGTCTTGCCCGCTTTCTTAGCTTCTACCAGCTTCTGGGCAAACAGCCGGGAAGTAGGCATTGCCTTATGGTAGGCAACAGCTTCTTCAAGATTGACATCCTTGCCGGTGGGCCACTGGGTCAGCACTTCACTGCGAAGTTGGGCAAATTCCTGCTCGGAGATACGCTTATTTTGAATGTCCATAGTATTCAAGCTCCTTTTTCATAATTCGAAGTGCGGCTGCCGGGTAGTGGGAAGCAAGCAGACCCATGGCGGCTAATATGTAGCGCCTGTCCACCCACACATCTGCCGCCTTGGGCCGCAGGGATGCGGGACGCATGGGATCAAAGAGGGCATGCCGGGCGATCTGTTCTGTCCGCTCTGTATGGATCAGACTGCCGCCGGTGACTACCATCTGCCTGACTTTGGTCAGGTTTTTGCCGGACTGCACATAGGTAAGACCCATCATGGTGTAGGTTTCTTCCATCGTGCCTGCGTGGCGGGTCACCGCCTCGGCAATGGCGGAGGAAGCCAGGGCATAATCCAGCGCCTCCAGCTCCGGGTCTCCGTTGGGAACGGTGTCGGTATGTTTTTTCAGATGCGCCACCAGTTCAGCCACCCGGTTTTGGGGAATGCCGGAAAGACGGCTGACGGCATCCAGACCTGCCGCGTCCACAATGCCCTGGATGCTGTAGCGCATGCCAATGTCACCCTCTACGGTGCGTTTGGCAAAAGGCTCCGGCAGGCCCTTATAAACGGTGTTCATATGCTCGGGCATACCGTCGGCAATGGAATAGACATCGGTGGTGGCACCGCCTACATCCACGGCGATCAGATCGCCGATGCCCGGTTCACCCTCACAGCCCTGGCTGAGCAGCTCCATAGCCTGCAACACCGCGGAGGGGGTAGGCATCATAATGTCAGACAGCAGCGCCGCGGCCTTGGAAAGCCCCTTGGCCTGGACGATCCGGTTCAGAAACAGTTCCCGGATCTGCCTCTGGGTGGCCTCGATCTGCAGTGTGCCGAACTTTGGCATCACATTGGGGCAGATGTAGGTTTCGTAATCCTTTAAGATCCGCTGACACTCTCTTGCGGCGGTGCGGTTGCCGGCGATGATGATGGGGAAGTTTCCGTGCAGCTGCGCCAGCATTCGGGCGTTGCCTAAAATACATTCGGTATTACCGCCGTCTGTGCCGCCCACCAACAGGAAAATATCCGGGTTCAGCGCTTTAATATCTTCTAAATCGTCTTCTGTCAGTTGAAAGGCATAAACGCCCACCACCTTTGCGCCTGCGCCAAGGCTGGCAAGCCGGGCGGCCTCGCCCGTCAGCTCCGGCACAAGACCGCTGGTGACCATCCGCAATCCGCCGGCCGCGGAAGAACAGGCATAGCATTCACCGTAAGCAAGCTTGCCGGTTTGTTCTTCCAGTTGGGCAAGGGCTGATTGCAGACCGTTGTTGATGTCTGTCTCGACGGTGGTATAGGATGCGGCTGTACCCAGAATCGTTTCAGAATCCAAATCTACTGCTGTCAGCTTGGTATATGTACTGCCGAAATCGATGAGCAGGACAGCTTTCACTGCTGTTCACCGTCCATGTGCAGCAGCTCACGCAGCGCTTCAATGGTAGTTTCGGGGGCAGTTCCGGGAGGAAAGGCACGGTCAAAGCCCATGTCCTTGAAACGCTTTTCCACATCCTCAAATTTCTGCTTGCCAATGACAATGTTGCCGCCGACCACCAGGGGAATGCCCTTGAGGCCTGCCTCGTCACACTTTTCCCGCATGCCCCGGCAGTCCAGCTCGCCCTGCCCGTAAAGGGAAGAGACTACGATGGCGTCGGCATCAGACTCGATTGCTGCAGCAATGTATTCCTCCTGGGAAACCATAACACCCAGGTTTACAACCTCAAACCCGGCCTCGGTAAAGGCGTGGTAGAGGATCTTGTTGCCTACCGCGTGGACATCCGCGCCAATGACGCCGATGACCAGCACTTTCTTTTCACGCTTATCCATATTCGCACCTCACTGCAATATGCTTTGTTCAATTATACTATATCTATATAGTATAATTGACTAGTCTTTTTGTCAAGGGAAACTTGCCCATTTATGCAAAGAACACCCTGCCGAAGCAGGGTGTTTTTATGGATGTTTAAGGAAGTAATAAAAGCAGGTGGCAGACAGAAGATCGGCGCTGCCGCCGGGAGAGAGATTCCTATGGATAAACGCGTTATCTAACTGGGCAATGATCCCCGGACCCGGTAGAGGGTCAGTTTGCAGCAGGGATTGCAGCGCAGATTGAATTTGACTGTGGGCTGCAATGCCGCCCCGTTTGATCAGATTGGTGTCACAGGCGGCAGTCATAATATGCAGCAGCGCCGCGCAGAGGGAATCGTTAAAGGAAAGGTTTTTGCTAAGTCCGTATTCCAGAACAGGAAGCCCAACTTGCAAAGCCGCCGGGAAACCGGCTTCTGCCTGTCCTCTGGCACCGGTGATGCCGTATTGTGCAAATAGCTTTTCTCCTTCTGTAACGGGGCACTCCATAGAACCGTAGTCGCTTCCTGTAAGCCCATGGCACAGTACAGCCGCCTGAGCGCTGATCGCGGCGGGATCTTCCCATTGGCTGGGCAGCAGCATGGCCGCAGCGCCGCAGAGAATGCCCAGGGCAAAAATTGCGCCCTTGTGGGTATTGATACCTCCGGTGGCCCGAAGCATGACTTGTTCCGCTTCTAATCCTGCCTGCCGTAGTTGGGCAAATACCTCTGCCGGGTCGCCGCCTGCCAGACCGGTCCGGGCGCAGCGGCGGAAATAGGGCCACAGCGCTGCGGAGGACCGCAGGAACAGAGAAAGATCCATATCCGGATGGCTGCCGTTGTTGTTTTGATCCACCAGGCCGGGCTTCGGTGTGGCATAGACCTCGCACAGCAGACTCTGCACCGCCAGCCGGGAGATTTCCTCACAGATGCCTTCTTCCAGCAGCGAGGAGGTTTTTTGGTACAACGCTTCCAGACTGTGAGCTCTGCTGCGGCCGCAGACGGCGGCATCTGCCTGACACAAAAGGCATGTTCGGCGGGGAAGTCCAAGGGCTTCCCGGTCCAGCTTTTGACCGTCAACAGTCAGCACATCCATATCAAAGACCCGGCCGCCGGCGACGGTATCCTCTATGCGTACGGTGATCTCTTTCAGGGATGCTGCCGGAGCGTCGACGCAATAGAAGGCTTCCCAGCCGGCAGCGGTACACCGCTGCTCAAAATGCAGGATATGCCACCCCTTGAGATGCCGTTTCAGCAGCCGGCAGCCTAACTGGAAACCCTTTTGTGCCAGGTCTCCCGTTTTGTCCGGGCCGGGGATGTTCAAAGTGAAGCTGAGCAGCGGAGCGGAAAACTGCGCAAGCAAGGCCTGCTGACGCCGCGACCGCTGCTCCCGGGCCTCCAATATTTCCAATAATGTATATGCCATATTCAATCCCAGCCGGGCCGCTGCTGCTGGATATCCAGCTTTTCCAGAAGCTCATCGGATCTTTCACCCACACAGCCCACAAGCAGATAGCGGCGTTTGAACCGGTCATAAATAAAGTGGTGCATCAGCCGGAAATTCTCCACCTGGCCGGTGCTGCTCACATGAATTCGGGGACCGCTGCATTTGTGGAGCTTGTCACCCACGCTGATATGCAGATCATCTACATAGGTGACAGGCAGATCCTGGGCGATAACGGATTTGACCTTTTCCTCCAGCTCTTCAATGTTGAAGGAGGGCTTGGTTTCCGGGAAGTAGATGGCAAAGCCATGCTTTACATCGTCGTGACCGCAGCGTTCCATGTCAAATTGGTCCATGTACATCTCACACAGGTCCTCGGCAGTGTGGGCCATGAGCCGGTAATGGAGGGTCTTATATACCTCTTTCTTGATTTCATCCGGCTCCGGGCCAAAGAGTGTGGGACGGGAGATCAGCACCTGCTCACCCACGCCGATCAGAATATTGGCATTGGCGCCCAGCAGGGGATATACCAGGTCGAAATGCTCCACTATCACCCGGCGGCCTTTATCCAGCGCTTCGGTGATGGCCTCTGCCAGGGTGCTCATTTGAGTGAAGCCGTTTTCAAAGCGGATATCCACATGGTAGGTGTGGGGAGAGAAAAAAGCAAAGCCGCTGTCCTGCTCCAGAAGTGGCAGGGGGCGTACATACACGCCGTTGTCGTCGTTGGTCAGCTCCAGGCCGGGAAACATACCCCTGATCAGGGCACTTTTGCCGGAACCGGCATCTCCGATGACGCCAATGAGCTTATCGTTTGGGGACAGGTACATCTGGGCAAGCTGCTGGCCCAGGGCATACATACGGTTGTGGCCGCGGGGGGCATAGTAACTGCTTAGAATATGGGTGGGTCTGCGTTCAGCCATGGTGATCCTCTCCTTGTGTCAAATACCGGTAAGTTGTTTCTGGAACCATTGCCCGGATATCCTCACCCCGGTCCAGGGCGGCTCTGACAGCGCTGGCGCTGACTGGGGCATTTCCGGTTTCCAGTCTGGGAAGCTCCACAAGCGTTACCTGATGCAGGTGCTCTTTCAGCGCTGCGTTATACTGGGCGGTCATGGGTGACAGGGGCTCTGTTCCCACATAGCGGTGGGTAATGCCGAAACGGGGGACAAAGTATGTCTCAAATATTAGGATATCCAGCTTACAGTGAACCTGGGCGGCCGATTCCCGATCCTTTAAGAAATAGGTAGGGAAGGTGGCTGCGGATATCAGATAGGGGCCTGTGGGTAGCACCGTCACATTGGGCAGGTCTGCCATGCCCAGTCGAACCATTTCGATCCGGTCGTGGGCGGAAAAACGGCCCTGATCCTCTGACAGAACAAAGATGTACACATGATCGCATTCTTTTGCGGCGGTTTCGATCAAATACCGGTGCCCCAGCGTAAAGGGATCGCAGTTCATAACCGCCGCGCCGATTTTCTGGCCATTTACGGCACCGGGCAGGCTGTCCAGGAAGGTCCGGATGCCATTACGCCTGTCCTCCATCAGCAGGACCTGGTCAGTCTGGGCAATGGGGTAGAAAAACAGACCAGCAAACATATGGCGGTTTTCCGGTTTGGTGTACAGAAACAAATGGGTGTAGCCCTCCCGGAATGCTTCAGTGCGCAGTTGGGAGAGAACGGCGGCGGTCAGATCCTCACCCCGATGGTCCGGGTCTACAGCGATACACTTGAGAAGACTGCCTTTTCGTGAACCGGTGGCGATCAATTCATCGTCGTTCCAGACCATTACCGTCTGGTCAAGCTCCTGGTCCGGTGTCAGACCGGTACGGGCAAGGAGCGCTTCCCACTGTTTAAGGGTGCTGCCGTGAAGAAGCGTATACTGCTGCAACTGCATCTGCTGTCACCTCCTGTTTTCCTTTATTATACATAAACTTTTTACGGATGCAAATATAAATATTGCATTTACAATAAAAGTATAGTATTGTTATAGTACAATCATTGGTTGAAAGGGGTAAAGTGCATTGGATATTCAGAAGCGTGCTGCCGCCGGTACCATGGAATCCAGCGATGTGTATGTGCAGATCGAGCCTGCGCAGGGGTTGGAAATTCAGTTGGAGTCGGTGGTCTATCACCAGTTTGGTGATGCTATCCGGGAAGTGGTGGCAGAGGTCCTGCAGGAGCAGGGAGTTGAAAATGCCGCTGTGCGGATCGTGGACCGTGGAGCACTGGAGTGCGTTATCCGGGCCAGAGTGGAAACAGCCGTCCGCCGGGGAAAGGGGGAAGTCTGATGCGAAGAAGTATGCTCTTTTTGCCGGGTAATACCCCCAATATGCTGATCAACGGCAACTGTTTGGGAGCGGATGCTGTGATCTTTGATCTGGAGGATGCGGTTTCTCCTGCTGAGAAGGATGCTGCCCGGATTTTGGTGCGCAACACCATGCGCTATATGGATTTCCACGGCTGCGAGACTGTGGTGCGCATCAATTCCATTGACACCCCTTACTGGAAGAAGGATATGGAAACCATTGTCCCCCAGAGACCTAGTATGCTCCTGCTGCCAAAAACCGGTACTGCCGCCGATATTGCCCAGGCAGATGCTTTTCTGACGGCGTTGGAAGAGAAGCTGGGGTTTGAGAAGGACACCATCGGCCTGATGGCGCTGATCGAAACCGCCATGGGCGTGGAGAATGCTTTCGCTATCGCAACTGCCGCCAAGCGTGTCCGGGCGCTGTTTTTGGGCGCGGAGGATCTGACTGCCGATCTGCAGTGCAAGCGCACCAAAGAAGGCCGGGAGATCGAATACGCCCGTACCCGGCTGGTGGTAGCGGCCCGGGCCGCAGGCATCGCCGTCTATGACACGCCCTTTACAGATGTAAACGACGATGAAGGTATTTTGGCTGATGCCCGGTATGCGAAGGCCCTGGGCTTTAACGGAAAAGCGTCCATCTCTCCCCGGCACATAGAAGTGATCAACAGCGTATTCAGCCCCACCATGCAGGAGATCGAATACGCCTACGAAGTGATGGATGCCATTGAACTGGCAAAGCAGCAGGGCAGGGGCGCCATTGCGCTCCACGGAAAGATGATCGATGCGCCCATCGTTGCCCGGGCGCAGCAGACCATTGCCGCCGCCCAGGCGCTGGGTATCAGAAGGGAGGAAGCCTGATGCATAAGCTGGTTAATTCCATCCGGGAGGCAGTGGAGCTTTCCGGTCTGAAAGATGGCATGACCGTTTCCTTTCATCATCACCTGCGCAACGGCGACTTTGTACTGAATATGGTCATGGACGCCATTGCGCAGTTGGGAATCAAGGATCTGACGGTGAATGCCAGTTCCCTGTTTGATACCCATACTCCACTGCTGAACCACATTGAGAATCATGTGGTTACCAGCATTTTGACGGACTATATGGCTTCCGGCCTGGGCCGGGAGATCAGCCGGGGTATTATGGAAAATCCTGTACAGTTCCGCACCCACGGCGGACGGCCCAGCGATATCGCTCTGGGCAGAACCCCCGTTGATGTGGCTTTCGTTGCCGCGCCCACTGCTGATCCCATGGGCAACTGCTCCGGTAAATACGGAAAATCCGCCTGCGGCAGCCTGGGCTATGCCTTTGCCGACGCGATGTATGCCAAAAAGGTGGTTGTCATCACTGACAATCTGGTACCATACCCCCTGGCAGACTTCTCTATCTCTGAGGAATATGTGGATTATGTGGTCACTGTGGATGCCATCGGCAATCCCAAGGGTATCGTATCCGGCACCACCCAGATCACCCGGGATCCGGTGGGGCTGGTGATGGCCTCCTATGCCGCCAGGACAATCGAAAATTCCGGCCTTTTAAAGGATGGATTCTCTTTCCAGACCGGCGCGGGCGGCGCTTCTCTGGCTGCTGCCAAGTTCTTGAAGGACATCATGCTGCGCGACGGCATCCAAGGCAGCTACGGCCTGGGCGGCATCACCGGCTATATGGTGGATATGCTGAAATCGGGCTGCTTTAAAACTCTTATGGATGTCCAGTGCTTTGATCTGAAGGCGGTGGAGTCCATTCGCGAAAACCCCAATCACCGGGAAATCTCTGCCCTGCACTACGCAAGTCCTGCTGTACGCAGCGCGGTGGTGGACAGCCTGGATGTGGTCATTCTGGGCGCTACGCAGATCGATACCGATTTCAATGTGAATGTCCATACGGACTCTAACGGGCTGATCATGGGCGGTTCCGGCGGTCACAGCGATGCGGCTGCGGGCAGCAAGCTGTGCATGATCATCGCGCCTATGTTCCGGGCGCGGCTTCCCATTGTGACAGACCGTGTCAACTGCATCTCTACCCCCGGTAAGGATATTGATGTGTTGGTAACCCAGGGCGGTATCGCGGTGAATCCTAAAAACGGTGAACTGAAGCAAAGATTGGCAAACGCCGGCCTGCCGGTTATTGACATCCATGAGCTGAAGGAAAAGGCTGAACGCATCACCGGTACGCCCAAGGCACACTGTAAGGGCGACCGGGCGGTGGCGGAGGTCATCTACCGGGACGGCACCCATCTGGATACCATTTACAATGTAAAGTGAGGAGGCAGGCTGTTTGGACAGTGTTTTTGAAATTAACCAAGCCCTGGATATTCCCATTTACCAGCAGTTGGTGGACAAGATCCGCGCGGCTGTAAAGATCGGAACACTAAATGCCGGCGGGCAGCTTCCCACTGTGCAGGAGCTTTCTGACCGGTTGGGTGTTGCCCGGGGTACGGTAAAGCGGGCCTATGACGAACTGGAGTATGAGGGCCTGATCGAGAAGATTCGGGGCCGGGGAACCTTTATCCGTCAGCGGAAGCTGGATGCGGGAAGCCGGAAGGACCGGGCAATGGCAGCTATCGACGCCTTGCTGGATTCCCTGGAGAATATGGGCTTTTCCGCGGGAGAGGTCAATATCTTTCTGGATCTGAAGCTGCGCCAGCGGATGGAAAAGGTGTCGGTTTTAAAGGTAGCGGTTCTGGAATGCAATCCGGAAAGCCTCTCCCAAATGGCCGAACAGCTTCGGGATGTTGGCAATATTGAGGTTTGTTCCTACCTGGTGGACAACGCCCTTGCTTATCCCTACTCGATGGCGGAGGACATGGATCTGATCGTGACCACTACTGCCCATGCGGCAGATCTTGCCCGTGTGATCCCCCAGAAAGATAAGGTAGTGCGGATCGCCCTGCGGCCCAACTCCCGTTGCCTTGCGAAGATTATCAAGCTGCGTCACGGCACAGCCGTGGGTATTGTGAGCCACAGTGAGCGTTTTGGCGCTGTATTGCGGGAGACCTGCGATGCCTATAACCACAGTGTTGTCCTTTCTGAGCCGGTGCTTTTCTCACAAATCACCGATTGGGATGCCTGGCTGGAGGACAAGGACGCGGTGCTTTTGCCCAAGGCATTTGCGCGGTATGCCGGTGCAGCCGGTGAGAAACTGCAGCAGTTTTCAGAGAGGAAAAAACTGATTCCCTGCGACTATGAGATGGACGAGGGCTCTTTCCTCTATCTGGAAGAGCGGATACGCCGTGCCCAGGAGGAAAAAACCATATAAATAGGGTGCACCCCGGCCTGTTGACTGAATCACAGGCCGGGGTGTTAATGTCAAGGTTTCCGGATAAGCCCTTTCATCCAGCGAATATCTGTTCTTGAAACAATACCGAACAGTACAAGAAGACTTCCGCTCAGTGCGAGAAATGCCGCAGTGCGGCCGGATACACTTTGGAGAAAAGAAGCGCCATAAACGCCTGCCAGGGCGGCGCAGAAGGTAAAGGCGGGAATGTAAAATGGGATTCTGATATGCGTGATCTTCAGGAGTCTGCGAAGACTCAGGATAAAATTGATCAGATGGGTGATCAGAAAGCTGAAGAAGTAGCCTTGCATTCCGAACCGGGGTAAAAGCAAAAATAACAGCAGTACATCCATGGCAGAGGTAAATATGTTATAGCGGACGCTGGCAGTCTGCTGACCAAGGCCTTTGACCATGGCGTCCACAATGGCATCGCAGTACAGCATGGGTATCAGCACGCTGTACAGCGAAAGCCATTGCCCGGCGGATGCATTGCCGTACAGTGCCAGGCACAACGGTTCGGCTGCCAGGTGCATGATTCCACTGCACAGACAGCCGTAGAGCAGGGCGATCTTCAGGCTGCGCGTCACCAGATAACGGATGCGCAGTTTGCTGCCGGCAGCATTACACCTGGCAAGTTCCGGGATCAGCAGCTCAGCCAGCGCGAATAGAATTGCCGCGGGAAACATCAGTACCGGAAACACCATACCGCATACCAGCCCAAAGGCTGCCAGCGGGGCTGCTTCTGACGGGTACAGGGCCAACCGCTTGGGAACCATCAGATTTTCGGTGGTAGAGATTCCAGCCTTCAAGTCATCAGCCAGCGCCAGGGGAACAGCGGTCCGCAGCAGCCGGGATGCCACCGGGATTCGCGGCCCGGCCTTTTGCTGTTCCCGGTAACGAAGCACCGTCAGGCATACCAGTGTAAAACAGGCGCTGACCCCGCTGCCCAGAACCACAGACGCGCAGGCCTTTTCCGGGTCCTGGCCTGCCCACAGGTGCAGCGCCAGCATGGCAACGGCCATATAACAGAGCTGTTCAAAGATTTCCACAACCGCTAATGTGCCGATGCGGTTGGCGGCGGTAAAGTAGCCGGTCATGCAGCCGCACAGGCAGACCAGGGGCAGAAAGCAGGCAAAGAGCCGGATCGATCCCAGCGTATGGGGATTTCCAATCCAGTTCTGGGCAAGGAAAGGCGCGCAAATATAAAGCAGAAGCGCTATACTGCCGCTGAGAAGAATGCTGTACAGGAAACAGCCGGAAAGCACCCAAGACACATTCTGGGGGCGTTTTTTTCCCAATTCCTCCGCTGTCAAATACATGGTTGCGGTTCTGACTCCCGCCATCCCGGCGGTCATTGCCAGACTGCCTACGCTCATCACAAGCTGCAGCAGGCCTACGCCTTCCGGCCCGATCCGGGCAGAGATATGGACCTGAAAGGAGGTGGACACCAGCCGCAGCAGCAAATTAACACCTGTCAGCAGCAGCGCACTGTAAAAGATCGGTAGTTTTCGGCCCAAAGAAATCCCCCCTTGTCCTCACTGTATGGGGACACAGGGGGGAATATGCTCATACGGCGCTGCACCACATGGAGAGAGGACATTCGGCGCATTTGGGATTTCTGGCTGTACAGACCTCTCTGCCGAAGAGAACGATACGGTGGCAGAAATCACTGCTCTCGTCGGGGGGCAGAATGGCCCGAAGCTGCCTTTCTACCTTTTCCGGCTCTTTTCCCTGAGATAAGCCCAGCCTGCCGCAGATACGGATGCAATGGGTATCGCAGACGACACTGCCGGGCTGCTTGTACAGGTCACCCAAAAGCAGGTTGGCAGTCTTTCTGCCAACGCCGGGAAGCACTAAAAGCGATTCCATGGTGCCGGGGACTTTGCCTCCATGCCTGCGCAGCAGCATTTGGCAGGCCAGAACGATATCCCTGGCCTTATGCTTATAGAAGCCGCAGGAATGTACCAGCTCCTCGATATGTTCAACCGGCGCTGCTGCCATCGCCTCCAAGGTCGGGTACGCGGCGAACAGGGCGGGGGTGATCAGGTTCACCCGGGCATCGGTACACTGGGCCGACAGCCTTACCGCGATCATCAGCTCATAGTCCTTTTCGTAATGCAGAGCGCAGACAGGGTCCGGGTATTTCGCTTTCAATATCTCAATGATAGAGGACACCTTTTCTTCCATTATTTCGCCTCCTTTGCCTTGATTCTAACATAAAAAGACAAAGATGTGAAGCAGATTTTTACCGCACAAATTATGGTGTTAATGGATAGTATGGATTGGCGGCGGCCACTGGCAGCGGCCTGGCCTTGGGTATGGTGGGGCTTGCCCTGCCATGCCCGGCGTAGCAACGGCGGCAGTTCCCTGCCGCCGATTCTTATTCGAATTCTTCTATGATCTCTGCAGTCAGCGCGGAGATCTCGTAGGCTGTGCGCTCCAGCGGACCTTCTTCTGTCAGCTTTGTATAGATACGGCTCTGGAGTCTGCCGCAGATGCGGATTTTGTCACGAACCTGACAGACCGAGATATCTTGGGCGGTGCGGCCCCAGAGGATGCAGGGGAGGTAGTCCGCCCGCCGGAATGCTCTCGGGACTGCCAGCATCACATCGCAGATCTCACGGCCAAGGGGTGTACGGCGGTAGGTAGGCGTCTTGCAGATCGGTCCTTCCAGTACACAGTCATTGATGGGCTCTCCGTCCTCGGCGCATACAGAGGAGGCGAATACAAAAATCATCAGCCGGCGTGCGGATTCTGTACGGCAGTTATGAGACCGGATCTGCCCCGTGACGGTGATCATGCCCCCGCCGCTTGGGTCGATATCTGCCAGCAGGCTTTCCTCTGCGATGATGGGGAGTATGTCCGTAGTTCCCGAAAGCCTGGGTACTTCCAGATAAAACCGAAAGAAACGGCGGCCATGATTCTCGTGGGAGTATTTCGGCAGTTCCACCAAAACACCTCTGAGGGTAATGCGGTTTGCAGTATGTTCCATAGTAGCACCTCGATCTACAGTTGTATGGAACATCCTATGTGAAACTCCCGCCGGGAATTCCGGCGGGAGCATCATTTTAAATCGTGCTTCTTTCAAAATACCAAAAGGCAAATTGGCGATAAGGCAGAAGTTACCGCTTCTTTTTCTGAGGTGCTTTCCTGGGCGGGAGCTTGGGCGCTGCTTTCCTGGCAGCAGGTTTACCCTTTTGCGGTGCTCTGGGTGGGGGCGCGGCAGGCTTACCGGCTCTGGGAGGGATTGCCCGGATCAGGCATTTGGGGCCGGAGCCGATCAGGTCCTCCCGGTGGGCGGAAAGAAGGGCTTCCCGGACCAGATAGTAATTCTTGGGATTCCGGTACTGGATCAGCGCCCGCTGCATGGCTTTCTCGTGGGGGTCTGTGGGAACATAGACCCTGTCCATAGTTCTGGGATCAAGCCCTGTATAGTACATGACGGTAGAGAGGGTAGAGGGGGTAGGATAGAAGTCCTGCACCTGCTCCGGGTTATAGCCCATCTCCCGGATATACTCTGCCAGCTCAATGGCTTCTTTCAAGGTCGAACCGGGATGGCTGGACATGAGATAGGGAACAAGGTACTGATTCATGCCGTACTGCTTGTTGAGGGAAAAGTATTTGTCCACAAAGCGGTTATAGACAGCGTTTCTGGGCTTTCCCATCCGGTCCAGCACCGCATCGGAAACATGCTCCGGCGCAACTTTTAACTGACCGGAAATATGGTGCTGTACCAGTTCCTTGAAAAAAGTATCCTTTTTATCTGCCAGCAGGTAGTCAAAACGGATGCCGCTTCGTACAAAGACCTTCTTCACGCCGGGCAGCTTTCTGAGCTTGCGAAGCAGGGCGATGTAATCACTGTGATCCGCTTTCATGTTTTTGCAGGGAGTTGGGTACAGGCACTGCCGACCACCGCAGGCACCCTTACTTAGCTGCTTTTCGCAGGCAGGGTGGCGGAAGTTGGCTGTAGGGCCGCCCACATCATGGATATAACCTTTGAAATCCTTGTCCTTGACCATGACTTCCGCTTCTGCCAGAATGGATTCATGGCTGCGGGTCTGGATAATGCGTCCCTGGTGGAAGGTTAGGGCGCAGAAGGAGCAAGCGCCAAAGCAGCCCCGGTTGCTGACCAGACTGAACTTGACCTCCTCAATGGCAGGTACGCCGCCTGCCTTTTCATAGCTGGGATGATAGGTCCGGCAGTAGGGCAGGGCATAGACCGCGTCCATTTCCTCAGTGGCCAAAGGCTTCTGAGGCGGATTCTGTACTACATATTCTTTGCCGTAAGGCTCAGCCAGCCGCTTGGCAGTAAAGGGGTCACAGTTGCCGTACTGAATCTTGAAGGACTCGGCGTACTTGCGCTTGTTACTTTTCAGTTCATCAAAAGCCGGCAGCATGATCGTGGGCAGGCTGTCATCCAGCTCGGTGGCCCGGAATACCGTTCCGTCGATATAGGTAATATCCTTTACATCCAGACCGGAATTGAGGGCATCCGCAATCTCAACGATGCTCTTTTCACCCATGCCGTACATCAGAAGGTCTGCCTGACTGTCGAGCAGTATGG
>JAZKYA010000016.1:0-3717 GCA_045611945.1 Faecousia sp.
CAAAGCCTTTATTGACGGTCTGCAATACGGTGCGCATTTGATTCATGAACTATACAACCGCTGATTTGCACAAAACATACCCCCTCCGCTACGAAACAATGTAGCAGAGGGGGTATATGATTATATGTTTTTGTGCGAAACCTCTTTTTTATATTCAATGTAGCTTCTTGTGAAACAGAAAAATGTGAATTGCAAGGAAGAAGACCAGTGCGATAGAAATCACACGGTGGAGAATTAGTACAATGGGGAACTGATCCAAAATCATGCCGAAGAGTCCACTGGCAAAGGAAATCAAGATCAATCCTAACAACAGCCAGCGCTTCACACCCAACTTCTTTCGGTAAGTAATGGTATGGACGATGTTGAGTAACAAGAAGATTACAGATGCCATCTTATGGATATGTACACCAGTCAGAGGCACCATAATCGTAACAACAAAGCTAATGAGTAGCGCAATATTGAGCACCTTTTTCATGCTGCACTTGCCTCCACGACTGGGATGGTCTTGATGCCAAAAAGGAAATAGACAATGTGGAATACCCATACACAGCCCAGAACGATGCAACCGGTAACGATACCCTTCAGACCCATCATAATGAAGCCAATACTCATCAGTAGGGTTACAGTAACCATGATGCGCACCTTTGCTTTCATGGTCATTCCGCGACCGGCCACAAAGTCTTCCAGATTATCTTTATAAAGCTTTGTGTTCTTAAACCAACGGTCCAGCTTTTCGGAGGATCTGGCAAAACAGAATGTAGCCAGCATCAAAAAAGGAAAGGCAGGCAGCATGGGAATAATGGCGCCAACGGCACCTAATCCAACACCGACACATCCAAGGATAATATACATAATTTTCTTCATTATTGGGTCTCCATTCGTCTTTTTTCTTTTTTGGATTCGATGACATGACGGATTGCCATAACCGGATGATAAAAGATCATCCTGGGGCCGGAGAAACGCATAACTTCCCGTATTTTTTCACGCATGTCTTTCTTATAGCAATGAACCTTACAGTTAGAACAGAAGGTTTTGGTTTCCATGAAGGGGCATTTATCACTGCGCTGTCTTGCATAGGCATCCAGCGCAGCACATTCGGCGCAAAGTTCCTTGCATCCGTGCTTTTTGCGGCAGTAGATGGCAATCATCAGAGAAACGGTTTCTTTTTTTCGCTGCCGTTTGGTTTTTACATCCATCAGCTCATTCTCCCGTGCTCTACGGAATATACCGTGTCCGCAATGCCCATGGTGGATTTTCTATGAGATACCAGTACCACGGTCTTGCCGGCGCATTCCTCGTGGAGGGATTTGAGAATCACGGCTTCATTCAAGCTGTCCAGATTGGAAGTGGGTTCATCCAGAAGCATAAAGGGGGCATCGTGGAGGAATGCCCTTGCCAGCCCCAGCCGCTGCCGCTCACCGCCGGAGAGGGTGTCCCCCAGTTCGCCCACTTCCGTATCATAGCCTTTGGGCAGACTCATAATGAAGTCATGGACGGATGCCTTCTTGCAGGCGGCGATGATCTCATCGTCAGTAGCATCCAGTTTGGCGAGGCGCAGATTGTTGCGGATGGAATCGTGGAACAAATGGGTCTCCTGCGTCACAAAGCTTTCCATATCGCGCAGGTTGGATGTATTGATGGAATCTACATCTCTGCCAGAGATTTTTACATTACCCTGCTGTACCTGCCAGAAACGCATGAATAACTTGAGTAAGGTGGATTTGCCGGAACCGGAGCGTCCGTTGATACCGATAATCTTGTTCTTAGGGATCTCCACAGAGAAGTTGTCCAGAATGGTTTCCTCTCCGTATGCAAAGGTAACATTCTCGGCAGAAGCGCCGTGAAACCCAATTTCTTCCTTACCGTTGATCTCCTCAACCACAGGAGATTCATCCAGGATATCCAGAACACGATTGCCTGCGGCGAAGGTATTCTGCAAGGTTGCGCCCAACGCAGCCAGCGCTACCACCGGGCCAAAGGAACTCATCAGCGCCAATGTGGTGATGAGACACCCTTCAAAGCCGGTAAGTTTTGCGGAGAGGAACAGCATCACAAGGTCGAAAATCAGAATCACAGTGTTGGTCACAGCAGTATTGCGACCGGCGGTACGCTTCATGCGTTCCTCATCACGGGATAAATTGTCGGTCTGGGCATTCATGTCCGCTATCCGCTTCTCTCCCTGACCATACTGGATGATTTCAGACAGACCCCGGAGGCTATCCAGAACAAAGCCGGAAAGGGCACCGGATTTTGTACGGAAGCGGATACCGTCATCACCGCTGAGCTTGGATGTGACAAGGGGAATCACAATACCAACGGTCACATAGGCAATTAAAGCCAGAATACCCAGTGCAATATGATAGCTGCCGATAAAGACAACCAATACGACGGTGAACAAGAAGGCTATGCAAATGGGGGAAATGGTGTGGGCATAGAATACTTCTAAAAGTTCAATGTCGGAGGTGATGATGGAGATCAGGTTGCCCTTATCCTTCCCCTCCAGTTTTGCAGGGCACAGACGGCGCAGGGCACCGAACACCTTGTCACGGATCAATGCCAACAGCTTGAAAGCGATAAAGTGGTTACAAGCCTGCTCTGCATACCGCAGAAAGCCACGCACTAGGGCGAAAATTAGCACCGCGCCAAAGAGAACGCCGATGCTCATAGACCATTCGGGGTGCAGAACATGGAGGATTGCCTGGCCACCGATAATGGTGATAAAGGCGGCGCAGAGATGACCGATCAGACCCATAATGATTGCCAGGATCATATAACCGGACAGAGGCTTCACGAGACCGACCAAACGGGCCATAATATGAAATCCGCTTCTTTTCATGCTTGCGCACCTCCCTTGGTGTAGTTTTCCAGTTCCTGCTGTGCGTTCCAGAGCTTTGCGTAAGCGCTGTTCTTGTTGAGCAGCGTATTGTGATCACCGTTTTCCACGATATTGCCCTTATCCAGGACATAGATATTGTCCGCTTGGGCCACATTGGCAAGGCGGTGGGAAATCAGAATTACGGTTTTTGTTTTTGCCAGTGCGTGAATCTCACGCATGATATCATTTTCGCTCTCTACATCAATGTTGGAAGTAGCTTCGTCGAAGATGTAAACAGGACTGTCATGGAGCAGCGCTCTGGCCAGAGCCAACCGCTGGCACTGACCGCCGGAAAGGTTGGATGCTTTTTCATTCAGCGCCGTATCCAAACCCTTTTCGCTTCTGAGGAAGTCTGCCAGGTTCACCTGCTCCAGCACCTGCCAAAGGGTATCCTCCCCGGCATTGGGATGCGCCATCAGCAAATTTTCCCGGACAGTTCCCTTGAAGAGGTAGCTGTTGTGGCTGATGTAAGTAAAGTTTTTCATCAAACTTTCTTCACTGATTTCGCAGAGGGGTACACCGCCAACAGTGATCTGGCCGGAATAGCCTTTGTTGCGTCCCATGAGAATTGCAGAGATGGTAGACTTACCACAGCCGGACTCACCCACGATAGCGGTGAAACTGCCCTTGGGGAATGCCATATCCACACCGTGGAGGATCTCCCGATTCGCCTCATAGGAGAAGCGCAGGTTTTTGCATTCAATGGAGCAATCTTCCGGCACGGTTTCGCTTTTCTTCTCAGGTTCCGGCAAATCCAGCAGGCGGAAGATCTTGTCGCTTGCTGCCATGCCGTTCATGGCAATATGGAAGAAAGAACCCAGCAAACGCATGGGCAGGAAGAA